>NZ_JABAIW010000013.1:0-89433 GCF_014231265.1 Clostridium sp. DJ247
TTCTCCGTACATTTAGTATTTGGAGAAGAAATTTAATTATTCTGTATAAGTTAAGTTTAGACTTAGAAACCCTATATATAGGCATGGAACTTTTAAATTTAATTTATGTAGCATAGCATATTACTAGATTGTACCACATTTAAATAGTTTATTAGCAAGCCTTGGTCTCAAATTAGTAGAAAAGCTTAGTACTTTGATACTGTTTGAGCGTAAGCGAGTTTATCAAAATCCTTAGCTTTTCTGCTAATTTGAGGCTTAGGCTTGCTTAAACTATTTATCAGTAGCATAATCTAGTAATATGCTATGTGGAATAAATTAAGTTTAAAAGTTCCAGCTCTATACAATAAATGAGTTAACAGAATTCACTAGCTTTATTTAGCTAGTGAAAACTTTTTATACTTACATTAGTTGTAAGAACTTATCAACAAATTCATCTGCTCTCTTGAAGTCTTCTTCACTTGGTACAAATTTAAACTTAAGTCCTTCTTCAACAACTTTGAACTTTAAAGATTTTAGCCTTGCAGTTAACATATCAACGCCTTCTCCACTCCATCCATAGGATCCAAAGGCACCTGCAGCTTTTCCTCTATTAGTTATGGCACATACTAGAGATAACATATCCCATGCTGGTTTAACTGCATCTTGGTTTATTGTAGGTGATCCTACTAATACACCTGTAGATTTTTCAATTAATTCTAATATTTCACTCATATCCATGGAAGTTATTTCATGAGCCTCTGCTTTAATTCCTTTTTCATTAATTTTATCAGCCATGTATTTACCAATCTGTTCAGTATTACCGTAAGCAGAAATGTATAATACTTGAACGTTTTTTTCATCTGGTAGATGTATTGTAGCCCATTCTCTATATAGATTTATATATTTTTCTACATCATCTACATGAACTGGGCCGTGGCTTGTTGCAACCATATCAAACTTTAAGTCTTTTATTTTATCAAGTGCCATAAGAACAAACTTTTTAAAAGGTCCCATTATTACATCAAAGTAGTATCTCATTTCTCCATGATAGTCTACAGAGTTATCTGTAATAGAATTATTTGTTGGACAATAATGACATCCTAAGAAATCACAAGTAAATAGTACTTCTTTATTTTCAACATAGGTAAACATTGTATCTGGCCAATGAAGATTTGGAGCCATTATAAATTTTAAATTTGTGTTTCCAAGACTTAATTCTGCTGGAGCTTCCATGCTATTGAATGGTTCGTTAACTATATCCTTTAGATATATTAGTGCTGCTCTTGATCCTATAACAGTTGCATTTGGATAAGCTTTTATAAGTTTTACAATTGATCCGCTGTGATCTAATTCTGTATGCTGAACAATTATATAATCTACTGCTCTATCCCCAATAATGCTTTTTATGTTTGATAAATACTTATCAAGAAAATGATTTTTTACTGTATCAACTATGGCTACTTTTTCATCATCAATTAAGTAAGAATTATATGTGGTTCCTGATTTAGTTTCCATAATTATATCAAATACTCTTAATTCCGGATCCTCCACACCAATCCAATAAATGTTATCCTTTAATTTTACACTATTCATGTTAACCCTCCTAAATATATACAATATATTTTTATATATTAAATAAATTTATATATAAGCCTTATACCATAGTTAACTGCCACTAATAGCCCGCTTCTTCAAGCGGTGGGATAAGTGGCATTAAGCTTCTAGATTTATAAATGAAACTCCTCTTCCTAACGTCAGGTGAGTAAGCGACCATCACAAAATCACAGATTTTGGATGTCTACTTAAGAATCAGTTAGGATTAAAACCCAATATAATTCAAGTTTCACTTTATCTTTAAATTATTGTATCATAAAATTGCCAAATAATAAAGAATAATAGTAATTATCATTATTTAATATTGATTATTATTTATTAAGTTAAGTAATATTTATATTCCCTAAAATATTTTAGAATAAATAATAATGGGTATATTATATTAATTTCGATTTATTTCCATTATAAAATACGTATTCTAGATGAAGTGCTCTAGTTAACACTACATAAAGTATTTTCTTATCTAATTCGTTTTCTCCATAATTTTCTTCATTACAATTATATATAACACTACAGTCAAATTCTAAGCCTTTAGTCATATAAGATGGTATTATTATTTTCTCCAGCTTAAAATTTTTATCCGTTTCTTTCACTAAATCCCACTTATAACTGCTGTTTTTTCTTAAGTTCTCCTTGATCTTTTTACATTCATCATAAGTTCTTCCTATAACAGCCACATTTTTCTTGCCCATACCTTCTACTTCTCTAACAATTTCATCTACTCTTTCAGCAAATTCTTTGTTTGTTTTAAATTCTACTACCTCTGGAGTTTTTCCATGTCTTAAAACTGGCATTGCTGGCTTAAGCTTATTTTTTTGTTGTATTAATACTTTATTTGCAAAATCTATAATTTCCACTGTTGAACGATAACTCTGTGTGAGCTGTACATAGGTGGATTCTTCTTTAAATACCTCATCAACAAGTTTTTCCCAGTATTCTATTCCTCTATAGTAATATATTCCTTGACCAACATCTCCAACTATAGTTAAAGAAGTATTAGCTGCCATTTCTTTTAAGATTGCAATCTGAAACATGCTATAATCTTGTGCTTCATCTACTACTATATGTTTGTATTTATATTTTTCAGGTACACCTTCAATTTTAAACTTTAAATAAAGTATGGCAGCTAAATCATCACTATCTAATATACCCTTGTTATAGCTATTATTTAGTTCTTCTTTCATATATTTATAAAGATTTTCTGGTATCTTTCCTCTGGTTATTTCATTGAATATTTCTTCATTATTAACAAAATCAAAATAAAGTTTACTTGTATCTATTTGCTTCCATGTATCAAAATACTCATTAAAACTTTTTTTAGCTTTAATCTTCAACTCTTCTTTTTTACGATCTCTTTCATCATATATGTCTATTAACTTCTTTCTTCTTTCCACACCATCTTCCATAGTCTTTTTGATCCTGGCTACCATATATTCATAAGAGAATTCTATTTTCTCTAATATAGCAAATATTTTCTCATCTATCTTTAAAGTAAAATATCTTTTAATTTCATCTTTTCGTTTATTTAAAGGTAAATGTACCATATCTTTGGAATAAAGTCTCTGTATTTCCTTCTTTTCAAAAAGTAAATAGTTATCTACTTTTATATCTTCTATATCTAAATCTTTTATCTCCATATGCTGAACATATCTATCCATTAAGTCTTTATAGCCAATATTACCTCTTAGTCTACTACTATTTGTTATATACTCTAAAGTCTCTTCATTTTTTCCTTCTAATATTTCTGATAGTTTCTTATCTTTAGTAAATACCTTTAATTTCATACCTATTATTTCACAAGCTATTTCTTCAAAGGTGTTTTGCTTTACATTATTTATACCTAAATCCGGTAATACTTCTGATATGTAATCTAAAAATATTTTATTTGGAGCTACTACAAGTATATCTTCTCCAGATAACTTATCTTTATATTTATATATTAAATAAGCAAGTCTATGTAATGCTATTGTAGTTTTACCTGAGCCAGCTGATCCCTGGACTATAAGGGCAGTATTTTTATCTGCTCTTATAATATCATTTTGCTCTTTTTGTATAGTAGCTACAACGTCTTTTAATTTATTGCTTACACTTTCCTCCAGGTTTATTTTTAAATACTCGTCTATAAGGGCGTTTCCTTCTTCATCAGAGGATTTTAGTATTATTTCATTTATACCTTCATCAAAGATATCTTTCAGTTCTCCATTTCTTATTAAAAACTTTCTCTTAAGACTTAATTCTCCATTTATTATACCTATTGGTGCCCTGTAAAATACCTCTCCAAAAGTACCACTATAATATAAGTCAGCTAAAGGAGATCTCCAATCAATTACCTTTTCATCTCCTGTACTTATATCTCCAAGTCCAAACTTACCTATATAAAAAGTTTCTTTATCCCGTCTATACTCTCTAAAATCAATTCTTCCAAAGTAAGGTTGTTCCTTAGCCTCATTATACTTTTCTAAATTTTTATGTGTTATTTGGTAAAGTTTTTCTTTAGTTTCCAATTCTTCATTATACTTTCCTTTGGATTGTTTTCTAAGACTATCTATTCTATCTTTTAATTTTTTATCTTCTTCTTCCATTCTAACCTTTTGCTCTTCAATCCATATCTTTGTCTGTTGTAGGTTTTCTTTTTCAAACCTCATGGCCTCTGAGTTTGTTGACATTTATTTCACCCCCAATCATGTATACAAATTTTAATTTTATATTTAATTGAAATATATGTCAAGTTTTAACTCTATTATTGTACAGATAATCATACCCAAAATTTAACTTATACTACGTTATATATTATCATGTTTTATCACATTAAATATTCTTTTATTAGTATAAATCTTAAATTTAACTTATACGCAGGGATACATTGCCAATGTTGAAGTCACATTTAAATATTTTTTATTAGTCTTAGCGAAAACTTGAGCTTTAGACTGATTAAAAATATTTAACGTGACGAAACATGGTAATATATCCAGGAGTATAAGTTAAATTTCGGGTTGATTATCTATATTATAATATAGAAAAATATAAAAAACTTTTGCATATATGGAGTTAAAACTCTATACAATGCAAAAGTCCTATGTTGGATTTATTATATAGCTTACGCTACTTTTTTTAAGTCCATTTTTAAACTTTTTGATAAGGCATTTACTAAACCTAGAGAAATTATTCCGTCTACCATATGATGTATCAAAGTTCCTAACCCTACAACCACAAGAAACTTATACACTGAAAAACCAAAAGGAATTACTATTAAAGCTTCTAAAATTGCATGTATAGGACCAGTAATTAATATAACCTTCCCAAAAGAAACATCTTTCTTTAATAAGTATGCCCCTGCTAGTCCAACAAAAGTATGCATAAATGCTCTTGCAGCAATAACTGCTGGAGCAGTAAGCAAAAATCCTATACCAGAACCCACTCCAACCATAACCGCTGCTCCTGGCCCTAAAAACATAGCCATAAACATAGGTACGTGTGAAGCTAAAGTAGCACTAAAGGGACCTGCATGAATCTTTAAAAATCCAAAAGTTAAAGGAATTATAATTGCAAGGGCAGTTAAAAGTCCTGAATAGGTCAACTTTTTTATATTATTCATATTATTATACCTCCATGTATACTAATGTATATACAGTAGTATATATTATCTCTTTATATTTGTAAATAGAATTTAGTTCCGTAAAAACAAATTTGAGTTTCAATATCAATAAAATCCAATATATAAAAGCGTAAATATACTATATATATTTACGCTTTTATATATTATAGAAATTAATTTAATTAAATATCAATAACGGTAAAATTTTATCTCATTCAAGCTTGACTTTACTCTTGTAGTTTGTACATCTTTTTTGCTCTATCTGTGTATAAAACTCCATCTAAGTGGTCTATTTCATGGCAAAAAGCCTTTGCCAAAAGACCTTCCGCCGTATATTCCACAATATCTCCTTCAACAACTTCACCTGTAACTACTACTTTTTTAGGTCTTACTACTAACCCCTCATATCCTGGATAACTTAGGCAGCCTTCTATATCCTCTTCTCTGCCTATTTTTTTAATTATTTTAGGATTTATTAATATAATAGGTTCTTCTTCATCTCTAAGATCTATTAGAATAACTCTTTTTAAAACACCAATTTGCGGAGCTGCCAATCCAATACCTGAAGTGCTATATAGAGTATCCTTCATATGTTGTATAAGATTTAAAATTTCTTGGTCTATTTCCTTTACAGGCTTACTTACTTTCTTTAATGTTTGATTTCCAAATTGTAATATTTCTTTTACTGCCATAACTGTTCTTAAAACCTAATAAAATATAATCAGGTTTTAAACTCCCCCCTTATTAACTTCACTGCGTAAATTAATTCAATTATACATAGATTTATACTAACAATCAAATACACTATTTGCATAAAATATAAAAGAAAAACATCCATACTTATTCTACTTTTCCCTGACTATATAGGGTTTCTAGCTCTAAACTTAACTTATACGCAGGAATATGTTGACAAAACTGAAGCACATTTAAAAACTTTTTTATCAGTCTTAGTGAAGTGTTTTTAGAAAATCTTAGGAGCTTTGATATGTTTGAGGTACGAGTTTATCAAAGTTTCTTAGATTTTCAAAAACACGAACTTTAGACTGATTAAAAGTTTTTAACGTGCTGAAGTTTGGCAACATATTCCGGAGTATAAGTTAAGTTTCTACTTTGGAACCCTATAGATAAGCACAAGCTTAAATTTAACTTATACGTAGGCACATATTACCAATACTGTAGTCACATTTAAATATTTTTTTATTAGTCTTAGCGAAAATTTGAGAAAAATCTTAGAGCTTTAGACTAATTAAAAATATTTAACGTGATGAAGTATGGTAATATGTACGGTCGTATAAGTTAAATTTCGGTCATGGTTATTTATAATTTTTCTTTATTAATAGTTGCTGTTATATCTAATATGTTATCAGCTACATTTTCATCAAAAATCAAATAACAGTTTTCTTTACTTATTACTCCACTACTTAAAAAATTCAAAATATCTACTTTAAATCTTTCTAGGTGATATTTTTCATAAGGTATGTGAACAACATTGTTTTTCTGTGCATCTCTTAAGTTTTTCTCCAAAATCTTATCTGACTCTCTTGCAAGAAAATCTGGCAACCATCTTTTTTTATTAAACTTCAAATAGTCAAATTTAACAATTTCTTTTAAATTTTCATTTTGTTCATGCATTATTTCATTGTTAAATTCTAAAAATACTTTGTAATAATCAGTTGGTGATAAACTTCTAGCAAAGTATCCTTTACTATGAAAGAAATTTCCCAAAGCTAAGTAAAAATCAAAAGCAGTTTCAAACTTTGAAATAAAATATTTTATTATGGTATTGAATTTTTGAGAATTATAATATTTATCCACCATTTTTTCAACTCTTTTTAATAAAACAAGTTCTTCATAGCTTATATCATTAGTTTTAAGTACTTCATTAGGAGTATAAGGAGAATGGATAATCCCCCACTTTTCAGCTTCCTCTTTCATCAGTGTTCCTTTTAACACTTTTAAGAAACCAAGTTGTATTTCATCCGGTTGTATACTATATAAATCATTAAAGGATTTCTTAAAGGATTCAAAATCTTCCCCAGGAAGCCCTGCAATTAAATCTAAATGTTGCTTTATATTGCCATACTTATTTAGTTTAATGAATTGTTCTTTAATATCCTTAAATGGAACAAATCTATTAATGTTTTTTAACACCTCATCATTAGTTGTTTGTACTCCTACCTCAAATTGAAATCTTCCTTTAGGTGCTTTTTTTAATATTTTAAGCTGCTCTTCATTTAAAATATCTGCTGAAACCTCAAAATGAAAGGTGGTTTCAGTATCTAAACTCATTAAATATGTCCAAATTTTTATAGCAAAATCACTATTACAGTTAAATGTTCTATCAACAAACTTTACAAGTTTTACTTTTTTATCAACAAAAAACTTTAAGTCTCTTTTAACTCTTTCAACATCTAAAAACCTTACTCCTTGAGTGCTAGAAGATAGACAATATTTGCATTTAAAAGGACATCCTCGAGAAGATTCAAAATATATTATTTTGTTATTTAAATCATCCTCTTCACTATATGGGAACACCAGCTTATTTAGATCCATAAGTTTTCTTTTCCCACCATATATTATCCCATTATTTTCTTTATAATATAACCCTTTAACCCCTTCTAAGCTCCTATTAGAAATTACGCATTCTATAAATTCTTTATAGGATTCCTCTCCTTCGCCTTCTATAATATAGTCTACTTTATTTTTACTGTCTTTTAAAATTTCTTCACTATCATAAGATACCTCTGGACCACCGTATAATATTCTTACATCACCATCTATGAGTTTAATTAAATCAGTTAACTGTTTAACGTAATACATATTCCATATATAACAGGAAAAAACTATAATATTTGGCTTTTCACTTATAATCTCCTCAACCACTCTTTGAATGCTATCATTTATTGAAAACTCCATAATCATGCAGTGATAATCTAAATTCTTTGTATAAGCTTTTAAGTATTTTACGGCTAAATTACTATGAATAAATTTTGAGTTTACTGCTACTAAAGCTACCTTCATCCTCATTACTTCCCTTCTCTATTACTCCTTAGCTGCTTTTATTCCATGACTCCCAAGTTTCACTTTATATAGTATATAGTATCAATATGATTTAAATCAATTCTTTTACATGTTTTTGAGATTAAAAGTTATGAAATTTAAGTTTTCATTGTGGCTACCTCTAATTATTAATATAAAAACTCTGGAACAATCCAGAGTTAAAATAGTTAAGCGCTATTAACACTACCTTTGCTATTTAGTTTAAAAATTTTTTCTTTCTTTTTTTCTTTAGTAATAGCTTTTTCTGCTAACTTCTTTTTGGCTTTAATATAGAACATTCCATCAGAAGATTTTACATCTAAAACTTCGAAATAGTTCTGTAATAAGTTCATGGTTTTTTCTTTTGAATTATTTTTTAATATATTTAAGTCTCTAACTTTTATTTCTTTTAGATTGTTTCCTGGAACTACAATTTTAATACGTGCATCAAAGATTTTACCATATCCTTTATCAATATCCCATATATATAATAGACCATCTTTAGCTAAGTATTTATATATATCTTTTATAAAGTTTTTCTTATTAAGAGCAAACCATATACTGCTAAAGGAAAATAATAATATACAGTTATCATAGAAGTTCTCTTTAATATTATCCTCTTCTTGCCTACCATTAATATATTCTATATTTACATCTTCATTATATTGTTTGTAAATACTATATATGACCCCATAATTTTCCAATCCTATGTCAAGTATATTTCCTCTAAAAATTTCTTTTTCCATATTTATAAAAATTTCTTTTCCTACATAACCACCTAAAGTATTTGTGCTAATTTTACTTATAACCTTTTTCTTATCAATTACTTTTTTAAACAAATCTTTTCTCACTTTACATCACCTGCCTATTTATAATTAAATATTACTTATATGATTTCTCCATATAAAAAAAAATTCCTCCAATTTATGGAAGAATTTTTTTATTCTTTAAATCATCATAATATTTAACCATAAAACCAGCTGTAGTGCGTTGAGCTTCTCTAATTATTGTAGTAGCTATATTTTCATATTTTTCATCTCTAGATTTTATTCCTATGTTTTTTATATAAGTACTGCTAGCCATAATAGCATTATTTTTTATGAATTCTTCTATAGTATTGTATATAACAGTACCTTCTTTTACTTCAAATGAATAATCTGTCATAAGCCTACTTGCTATCCATGATTCAAAATTTCTATGGCTCTTAAGTAGATTGTTATTCACATGTTGAGGTACAGTTGCATCCTGGACTAAGTGACAAGAAGCACCAAAATAAAAATTAGCTTTTTCAATATCCTTTTCATATATCAGTTCAAGTGCTTTATTATAGTATTTTTTACATTCACTTAAAGCATTAGAGAAACCATATAACCCAGTTCCTTTACTTACATGATAAAAATGATTCGAGCTTTTTAAATCTTGATCAGCCCAGGTAACACCGTTATTTAAGACTTTTATATGCTTTTTAAAAAAATTATACTCTTCTTCATAACCATCATTTTTTAGTATTTCCACAGCCTGCCTCGTAATAAATTTATGAACAGTACAGTGCGTCTTCATTACTTTCTTTTTTAATGGATTAATGGCAAAAAATATTCCTTTTAGTGCTCTGCCATAAGTCCTCTCAAGTTTTTTTCTCATATTTTACCTATATCTCCTTTTATAAAGTTAATTTCAATACGTTGAATTTTTATACAATTCAACAAATGTTACTTACTTTTTTGAAATTTTAAGATGGTTGTTATTCCTGCTACAACTATTATTATTAAATAAATATATATACTTTTTCTAATTATTAAATTATTATTTAAAATCCCTTTATTAATACTATATAAACATTCTCCTTTTTCATCAAGTAGTAATAAATGGTTTTCTTTAAATTTCATATTAGAAATTTCACTAGCTGGACTAAACTTTATTTCTTCTTTAATTGCACCTGCACCACTGAACCTATATAGTACATTATCTAACTTATCATAAAAATATATACAATTTTTTTCTCCAATTACCCCATTACTATCTATAGCTATAGAATTTATAGAACTTACAGACTTATGTTGATATATTGGCGCTGGTGGATTAGTATTAGGATGATTTTCTAATATAAACTGAATGTTGCCTGACTTATTAACTTTAAATCTCGGAGATGTAACTGGATCACCTCCGCTATAATCAGGCCATCCGTACCAAACCCCTTTTTTTATTTCATATATATAATCGGAATCTCCTTTTATAGGTCTAGCTCCCCTGTCTTCCATTCCACCAACAGCAGCTATAAGTTTACTTTCATTTGTAAAATCCATACTAGTGATATTTCTTATTCCCCAAGAGAAAGTTTCACCGTTTCCAGTTTTTAAATTATATATTATAACAGATGCATTTCCCGGGAAATGTTCAGGAACTATTTGCCCCTTCAAGCTTTTAGTTCTATAACTTTGAAATGCACCAGTCTTGTCCTTTCCAAAATTAATTCCCTTTATAGTAATGTCTTTCGGTGTAATATCATGAATATAGGGAGTATCTTTAACCCACTTGTTATCTTCACCCACTACACCTGAATTAGTTGCAGCACCAATAGTTACATATAGGTAATCTCCTTTTATTTTTATTATACTATTTTTATAATCTCCGTAATTTGGTATATCACTTATTATTTTATCTAATTTTTTATTTTTTATATCAAAAACAAAAACACTTGTACCAGATGAAAAATACAGTTTATTATCTAAGTAATCTATACTATTAATATTTAAGTTACTATCTTCAACTAAGTCATAACTTTGTCCATTATTTTTTATAATTTGTATTTTATTTTTATAAGCTATGTAATAATTTTCCCAATCATCTATAGCAAAATCTATAGCATCCTTTAATCCTTTATATTTCACTTTATAGCTTAAGTTTTCGTTTTTTACTTTTAGGCTTTTAATAATATTCTCTGTATAATAGTATTTTTTTAGCAAGAAAACTGCTGAAAAAATAAAAATAAAAAGCAGTATAACACCAATAAACTTCTTCATATCATATCTCCTTATTACATTCTTTATGATATATATATTTTAAAAAATATATGTATATTACCACCTATATAAGTTTTTAATGTTAATACTGGTTATAGTTTCTATAATATTTACATTTTCAACAATTTTTTCAGTTATTTAACCTAAAAGCTTATAAAATATAAGCACCCACTATTAAGCTATAAATTTATTTACTTGTAAGTTCAATATGTTCTTTTTCTACGCTAGACAAAACCTCAAATACTTTTTTTATAGTTTCATCCTCTATGTCTTTTTCATATTTATGATAATATTCTACTGCATGTTTTTCTCTTTTGCAGGCCATATCTAATAAAACTTTATCTGAATCATACTTTGAGTAGTCCATATCCCTAAGTACTGGATCTACCTTAAAGCCTCCTATTTTCTTATGTATTCTAGCATGCATAAATTCTATTCTTGATAAAGCTTCGAACATTTTTTTTGTTTCATGATTTTTTACAATTTTAGAAGCTTTTTTATAAAAGTCACCATTGAAAATTTCTAATTTAATAGCATGATCTATTATTGTTAAAGCATTATCATTTAAGTTAACTTCATCATAATTTAATTCCCTGCCATCTTCAATTAAATAGTCAGCTACTGCTCCACAAAATGGGCAAAACTTTATGTTATCTGGGCTGTTTACTTGTGCAAATGCTTCCTTATTAAAACTATAATTCACTTTATTTATTTCCATCCCACAAACAACACATATTAATTTACTCATTGTAACACCCTTCCTTAAATACTTACTAAATTTAGTATAACATAAAAGGATATAAAATTTTAACCACTTTGTATAGCATTTTCCGTAAAACCGAAGTGTTTCCAAACTAATTATTACAATACTTACATAATGAATCATATAAATATTTCCTTATACAATAAAACAATTAAATTAAGTTAACATATATTATTTATGTTAATTAATTACTGCTTTTATAATCATGTCATTAAGCATAAAAAATTATTCATAGGTTAACCTAAATACAGATGCTCGTCTTAAGATAACTTATTTATATTAAGTTTATAATATTTTATCTATGAACGAACTTCTATATTTCTATTTCTAACGGAGGTATAATCATGAAAAAGGTAGCAAGTGTAGTAGCTGTAGCATTGATAACATGTTCTTTAAGTGCATGTGATAATAGAAATACTTCTTTAAGAAATCAAGTAACTAATCCTGGCAGAACAAATTTAAGAATTGACCAGCGTAATAATGTAGGCGTTAATACTAATGGTTATAAAGATGGCGTATACATTGGTCAAGGAAACAACAGTGCTCGTGGAAATGAAGCAGCCATAGTTACTATAACAAACGGCAGAATATCTAATGTATTTCTTAAGTCTATAGACAATCAAGGAAGGGAAATGTATGCAAGCACAGTAGATAGTACATTAAATCGTACAACAGATGGTACATTGAATCGTACAACAGATGGTACATTAAATCGTACAACAGATGGTACATTAAATCGTACAACAGATGGTACAAATAACATTTGGCGAAACAATATAACTGGCAATGTTGATGGAGTTGCTCCTGGAAGAATTACCACTCCTAATGGAACTGCACCTGGAAGAACTACCACTCCTGGTGGAACTACACCTGGTGGAAACATTGATGATATGAGTGGTAACCCTACTGGTAGAATTACTAATGATATAAATAGAAACACTATCGGTGCTCCTACTATTGACAATAGAAATATAAATAATAATGCTATAAACAATGCTACTAATAATACAGGTAGAACAGCAGCAACTGCTTATGATAGAGCTAGACAAGATTTAGCAGCTGCTATAATCCAAAACCAAACTCATAATGTTAATATTTCAGGGCATACAACTGAGACATCTACAATAAATAACTGGAAGTTAGCTGTTAGTAGAGCCCTTGAAAGCTCAAAAAGATAAAAGTATTAAAACATGTAGTGAGAAGACATTTTCTTCTCATCACATGTTTTTATTTATACAATAAAACTTATATTTTTATTAAGAATATAATAATCTTTACAAACATAGTAATTATTATAGAATTTAGTATATGGATTTTAAAGAGTATGTACAAGTTTCTTAATAACTTTAATAATACCATATCTGATTATTTTTTTATTAATTTAACTTTATTAAATTCTACTGTTAACTGACTAGTAATAAATTTTAATTGTACAAATTGAAAAATACTATGAGTGTAGAGGTTATTTTATGAAAAGAGACAGGTTTTTAAAGAGTTCATTGACATTAATATCATCCAATCTTATTACAGGAATTTTTGGTTTTACATTTACCATAATTATATCAAGAGAATTAGGTGCTGAAGGTATGGGGCTCTATGGACTGGTTATGCCAATTTACGATTTATTTATTTGCCTTATTAGCGGTGGTATGGTAACAGCTATATCAAAGGTTGCTGCTATATATTTTTCTAAAGATGATTTTAGAAATTTAAATCGCTCTATAGACATTTCAATAATATTTGATTCTGTATGGTCACTAATTGTTGTATCTTTTGTTTTTGTAAATGCGTCATACATAAGTACAAGCATAATTAAAGATACTAGAACCTTACATGCTCTTCAAGTTGTGTGTCCAGCTATGCTTTTTATATCTTTATCGTCAATTTTTAAAGGTTACTTTTATGGTACATCTAATATTAAGGTTCCAGCAGTTATAGATATACTTGAAAAATTTATTAGGATAGTAGTTGTTGTAACTCTTATAACTGTATTGTCGCTAAAAAGTGTGAAAAGCACAGTAACAGCCGCCTATATAACTTTGACTATTGGCGAACTTATAAGTCTTATCCTTCTTTATTTTTGCTATAAAATAAAGAAAAATAGATATGGTTTAAATTATTCTGCTCCGGAGGATAAACTACAACTTTTATTTAATATACTTATTATATCTTTACCTTTATGTTTGAATGGTTTTTTATCTACAGCATTATCTACTTTATCTGCATTAATCTTACCTCGACGACTTGTAAGTGCTGGATTAGATTACAGTACGGCTTTATCTATGATAGGTAAATTTAGAGGTATGTCTTTAAATATAATATTTTTTCCAATGGTTATAGTTAACTCCATATCCATTGTCTTAATACCAGATCTATCAGAGAAAATTGAGAAAAAAAATTATTGGGCTGCTGAACATAGAATATCTCAGGTCTTAAAAATTGCACTTTTACTTGGAATAACAACAACGATAATTTGTGTTAATATACCTCACGCTCTTGGAAAATTATTTTTTAATAGAGAAGACTTAGGATACTACATAAAATTCTTATCTCTGTCCGCTCCAATTGTTTTTACAGCCTCAACTACCTTTGCAATATTAAATGGTATTGGAAAACAAAATGTAATTCTAAGAAACTCGTTAATTGTCTCTATAGAAGAATTATTACTTCTATATACGCTTACCGGCATATCATGGATAAATATTTATGGAGTTGGTATATCATTAATAATAACCTCTTTTACTATTCTAATATTAAATATACATGAAATAAAAAAAGTTTGTAACTTAAATTTCTCTATGTATGAATTTCTTCTATTAGTGCTTTTAGGTTTATTACTCTATTTTATACTAGCTATTCTTAATAATTTAATACCAGCTTATTTATTTAAATTTAAAAACTTAACTATTATAGCTCTAGGTTTTTTATTATCTTTCATTCTTACAGTATTTATAACCAAAAATACTCCTAAATAAAAAAACAAATTAACTTAGCCTATATATAGTAATTCTATATGTAGGCTAAGTTTATATACTAATTTATTATAGATAACCACAACTTAAATTTAACTTATACGTAGGTATATATTACCAATGTTGAAGTTACATTTAAATATTTTTTATTAGTCTTAGCGAAAATTTGAGAAAAACCTTAGAACTTTTGATATGGTTGAAAGCCTAAATGGCTTTCAACCAGCCACTTATCAATGGTAATTGATAAGTGGGTCCGAACTGAGGTACGAGTTTATAAAAGTTCTTTTATATTATGAAACTCCTCTTCCTTACAGTCAGAGGAGTACTCACAGAGTAAGCGACCATATCAAAATCATAGATTTTGTATGTCTGCTTAACCGATTCGCACAAAATCACAGATTTTGGCTCTCTGCTTAAATTTGAGCTTTAGACTAATTAAAAATATTTAACGTGACGAAACATGGTAATATATACCGTAGTATAAGTTAAATTTCGAACATGTTTATCTATAATGCAGATTTACTTTATCCTACTAGTTATAAAGGCTGGTATTAACTTAGTTACTTTTCTAGGCATACCCTGTAAATCCTTTTGAGTTATACCTCCAGTTACCATCAAACCTAGCAAATAAACAAATACTCCTGCAATAATTACTATAATTGTTGAAATAGTATTAACTATGTATCCTCTCTTAGCAAATCCAAATATTACACTAAATAAATAATGCAATACAAACACCGTTAATCCCATTATTAAAGAAGCTACTAAAGGTCTAATTCCGTGTCTGAAAAGCTTTATTCTTATGCCTAAAGATTTTCTTATTATTATTCCATTCAAAATTATAGGAATAACAAATCCAATTATACTTCCTGCAACTGCACCTAAAATATTTATACTTGGTATAGAAATTAAAAAATAATTAGCAAGTATTTTACATACTATACCTAACACAGAGTAAAGAGTTGCAGTATATAGTTTCCCTAAGCTTTGCAATATTGTAGTTTGTATCTGCATAACTGACATTAATATTAAAACTACAGAACCATAAGTCATTATATAGGAACCACCCCTAAATTTAAGCATTTGAAATACTGGATCACTTAGAATAGCCAGTCCCACAGCACATGGTATTGCTATTAAGAAACATGTTCTAAAAGAATAATTAATTTTTTCTTTAACCAGATTCCTATCCTCTACAGCAGCTGCTGCGGATATAGCTGGAAGTATAGCCATTGCTAAAGATGATATAATTCCTATAGGAACATTTAATAGTTGCTGGTATTTAGTTAAATATCCATATAATATTGTAGCTTCTTTGTCCGGGAAACCACCTGCCATAAGCCTGACCTTAGTATTATATACATCTACTATGTTTCCAGCATAAGTCATCCCTATACATATAGTTATAGGTAATCCGTATTTTATGATTTTACCTATAAGCTTTTTTGTGGGAATTCTTCTAACTTCCTCGTTTAAATATCCTTTAGGAACTTTAAAGACTTTATTTTTCTCATAATAAAATATTAAAAAAGTTGCCGATATAAGTGCTCCAACTGATGTTCCAATAGTGCCTCCAGCACATCCAGCTTCTACACCAAATTTTATAAGATAGGCTGCAAAGACTAATGAAAAAACAGTATTCATAACCTGTTCAAATACTTGTGATACTGCTGTAGGGGTCATATTCCCCCTACCTTGAAAATATCCTCTATAGGCTGAAGCTATGGCTGTAAATAGTATAGCAGGCGATAGCGTTAAAAGAGATAAATATGCTTTACTATAGTGAACAGCATTGGCTAATGGGGCTGCAAAAATTAGCATTATAAGTGTCATTACAACTCCCACTACTAACAATATGAATCTTGCTATTTTAAAGCTTTTTACCGCATCTCTATAGTTTCTAACAGCTACTAGTTCTGATATCAATTTTGATATTGCTACAGGTATACCTGAATTTGTTAAGACAAATATAAAAACGTATACCTGATATGCTGCCCCGTATATTCCATATCCCTCATCACCAATTATCATCATTAGAAAAGGTATGTAAAGTAAGGATAATACCTTAACCATTATACTTGCAGCTGAGAGTATGGCAAATCCTTTGGTGGTTGATTGTTCTTTCATTTTTTAAACTCCCTATCCACAACCTCTTAGTTAACAATGTAATACATACTATAGATAACCATGCCCGAAATTTAACTTATACCACCGAATATGTTGCCAAACTCTATCACGTTAAAAACTTTTAATCAGTCTAAAGTTCTTAAATGTGCTATTCGTCTTAGCAACATATTCCTGCGTATAAGTTAAATTTAAGTTGTTGATATCTATATTGAGAATTTATATTAATATATTTTTTTACAATCTCCTATAAATTATATGTTCAACTTTTAAAAAAATTAAAATTTATCAAACATATCTTTTTTAATTTTCTTAAATATTGGTGGTAATCCCTCAGCTATAGTTTTATTCTCTATATAAGATAGCTTATCAGGACAATCTTTAAAAATTAACTTATATGCATATAAAAACTGATAATCTAAGCCATATTTATTAAAGAAATAGCTGTTAACTTTTGTAGTTCCGTATTTTGAATCTCCTAGTATAGGATTCCCTAGATGACTTAAATGCGATCTAAGTTGATGACTTCTACCAGTAATAAGTTCTAGTTCTAGCAATGAATAAGTACCGCAGCTTTGGATAGTTTTAACTTCTGTAGCAATTTTTTTAGTACCTTTTTTAGGTTCATTATAAATTTCTGCCTTGTTCTCGTCTTCATTTTTTGAGATATAAGCTTCATATAACCCGTCTTTAATTCTACCTTTTACAACAGCTTGATAGAACTTCTTTATTTTTCTTTCTCTTATCATTTCATTTAACAGCTTTAAAGCTTCATAATTTTTTCCAAATATCACTATACCAGAAGTGTTTCTGTCTAACCTATTACAAGGTGCTGGCGTAAAAGTTACTTCATTTTCTGGTGAATAAGCTCCTTTATCGTAAAGATAAGATAAAACATAATCTGTTAAAGTTGGTGCCCCACCTTTTTTATCTGAGTGTACAAGAACTCCAGGCCATTTTTCAACTAAGACCATGTTATCATCTTCATAAGTTATCTTTAAAAAGTCGTTATCAATTCTACTAAATTTAGGTTTTTTTTCATTAGAAGATATTTCTCTTGTTTCTACTATATCTCCTTCTACAAGTGAATACTTTTCTTTACCCTTTTTACCGTTTACCTTTATATCTCCTTTTCTTATACTCTTATATATAGCACTTAAAGGTACATCCTTAAGCCATTTCCTTGAAAACTTATCTAATCTTTGCCCTGCTTCATTTGGTCCTATTTCAATTCTCATTTAATCACTCCTAATATTATATATATTCTACATTTATCTTCAAATTCTAGTTCATATTTACAATTCACTTAGCTAGACAACTTCTAATTATATACTACTATTATTGCCAAAATCAATATATAAAAATAATAAGTTTAATCATTTACGTAAAAAAATAAAAGCGAGATTGAAAACCCCGCTTACTAATTTCTATTTTAAGAATTCATATACGGCTTTACATTGAACTGCAACACCTATTGGTAAACAATCTTCATCCATATCAAAAAGGCTTCCGTGGGCTGGGTGCACTATACCTTTACTTTCATTTCTTATTCCTAAGAAATAAAAAGCAGATGGTCTCTCCAGTGAGAAATAAGCAAAACTTTCCACCCCCATATTTGGGTTATCTAATGTTTTTATATTCTCTTTACCCACAATTTGTTCCGCACAACTTTTAATTAACCCAATTGATTCATCATCATTATAAAGACAAGGATAGCTTTCTTCTATTTCTATATCACATTGGCCTCTCATAGAACTTACTAGTCCTTCTACTATTTCTGCAAGCCTTTTCTTCACGTAAGCTCTATGCTCAGTTTTCATTGTTCTAATGATACCTGATATAGTAACTTCTTCAGGTATTATATTTTGCGCTGTGCCACCATGTATAGTTCCTATAGTAAGTACCGCTGGATCTGTTGGTGGAAGCTCTCTGCTTACTATATTTTGTAGTGCTATTACAACATGACTACTTATAACCACTGGATCTACTCCCATATCAGGATGTGCTCCATGAGCTCCTTTACCTTTAATCTTTATGGTAAATGGGTTAGAAGCTGCATGTACAACTCCTGTCTTTATTCCTATCTTTCCAACTTCTATATTCTCATCTACATGAAGTCCTAATATCTTATCAACATGAGGATTCTCCAGAACCCCTTCCTGTATCATGACCTTAGCTCCACCAGTAGTTTCTTCTGCTGGTTCAAATAAAAGCTTTATATTTCCATTCAATTTATCTTTCATACTATTTAAAATTTTAGCAGCACCTAAAAGTATAGTGGTATGAGCATCATGGCCACAACCATGCATTTTTCCTTTTATAGTAGAAGCATAAGGACAGTTTTTTCTATCTTCAAGAGGTAAAGCATCAATATCCCCTCTTAAAGCAATAGTTTTAGTTCCCTTTCCGCTTATTATTCCACATACCCCAGTACCTGCAGTTTCTATGAACTCTATACCTTCCTTTTTTAAAAATTCCTTTATTTTATCAGAAGTTCTATGTTCTTCATATCCTAATTCAGGATGCATGTGAAAATCTCGTCTTAAACTAACCAGCTCATCCTTCATATTCTCAGCTATTTTAAAAAAATCTAAATCCATATCTAATTCTCCAATCTTAATTTATTTCCAACCTAGTTCTACTATATCTCCTTCTTTTAATTTATCATAGTATCCAGCATTGCTGTTATTTAAATGTAAATACAAACTACCTTTACTAACAGATAAGTCAAATTTAACATGATTAAATATATCTACAAATATGTACTCTTTCTTACCTTTTAAAGTTAGCTTTTCTCCATTGACTGTAATATGTATTTCATCATTATCAGCTGCGTTTTCATGTAACCTCTTATCTTTATTAGAATTTATATTATTTGTTTCAGCTTTAGAATCTACGCTATTAGAAGTTTCGCTTGCAGCTATTTCTTTATAGGATGATGAATCTAAATTTTTTTCTGTGTTGGCATCAGTTTCACCCTTATGATTTTTAGTAGTAATGCCCTGTTCATTTATTGAACTTGCATGACCTTCTTCCCTTTTTAATTTGTATATTCTATCCCCATCTTGTATTATATAATCACCTTTAATCACTTTTCCATTTATATAATATATGTGTTCATCAGGTTCTTGCATAAAATATTGTTTATAATCATCAAGAGTTTTTGGAAATATTATTTTAACATCATCATTTTCCTTTATTTTATCATTGAAAGTTATCCTCTCACCATTTATTATACCAATAGGCTCTAGATTTTCTATTATATCATTCATAAAGAAGCTTATAGAATACAACCTTTTAACATAATCCAACACCTTTGGAGATGCATCCTTGCCATCCATGGCGTAAGTTATTTCAATTTTGTCTCCCTCTTTTACCTCTTCATCTATACTGCACAATCTATTGTTAACTCTTATTTCTGCATTAGTTGCCAAGGTACCAAAAGCTAGTCTTTTTATTCCATTTAACATAAATCTTATGTTCTTTCCATTCTTACCCACCAAAACCTTAGGATTTACTCCAGCTTGCATCATTGCATCCATAACAGTATGTTTATGAGAATTAAATAAGCTTACTACATTTCCATTTAATATAACATCTATAAAATCGTGACCTAACCTTTTTATAGATACCAGCGCAATACCTAAAACTGTTACACCAGTACTTCCTAAGGAGTTATCCTCACATACACAGTCAGTTACTACATCTCTTCCTCTTATTGCTATTCTTTCAGGAGCTATGGCAAGTTTTTCAGCTAAAAATTCTCTTAACAGGGGCGTATGTGCTCCACCACCTACAAGAAAAACAGCATTTGTGGACTTGCTTCCATTTAAGTCTATGATTCTGCTTCCTATTTCTTCAGCTATTTTCTTTACTATGGGAGTAATTAATTTAATTATTTCTTCAGAAGAAATTTCATTTTCTAATCCTAATACATCCGTATATTTAATGGTTTCACAAGCAGTACACTGTCTTTTAACTTTTTCTGCAGTATTAAAATCCAGCAAATAATTTTGTGCTATAAGCTCAGTAACCTCATCACCTGCTAAAGGAACCATGCCATAGGCACTAATACTTTCTTTACTACTTATTGCAATATCAGAGGTTCCAGCTCCTATGTCAACTAATGCCAGGTTTAGCAGCCTTAAATTTTTAGGAATAGCGGCCTCTATAGCTGCAATAGGCTCTAAGGTTAAACTTATTACCTCTAATCCTACCTTATTCATTACAGAGTAAAGACTGTCTACTACAGATCTTGGTAAAAATGTGGCTATAACTTCTACTTCTATAGTTTCCCCCTTTTGGGCAAGTAAATTACTTATTACATATCCATTTAAATAATAATTCTTAACACTATAGCCTACACAATAAAGCTTTCCACTAGCTTGGTTATTAATTTGTTTTTCTGCTGTTTTTACTGCTGTAAGTTCAAGACTTCTTACTATATCCTTATCAATCTCTTTATCATCTTCAATTTTAAGCTCTGCCTTTACAGTAACAGTTCTTAAAAATCTACCTGCTGCTGCAATAGCTACCTTTTCAAGTTTTATTTTTAGTTTTTCTTCTAATTGCTTTTTAACCATGTTAACTGCACTAGCAACTAAGGATACATCATGTATTTGGCCATCTATCATGGCTCTTTCTTCATGTTCCATAGAATATTCAGAAACTACACAAAATTTTTTATCTCTAACAATACCTACGGTTCCTATCACCGAGCGAGTCCCTATATCTAAAGCAAAAATTATATCCTGTGGATTTATGTTAACGCTGTCCATAACTCTTACCTCTTCTTTTATAATTTAAAAGCTCATATTCTAAGAATATGAGCTTTTAATAAGATTATATAACATTAAATTTAAACATTCAATAAACTACTCAGTTAGATTTAATGTATCTTCATTTTCATTTATGTATGGTAAAGATTTTATTACATGATAAACATAGTTCAATCTTAACTTTTCATCTCCAATTAACTGCTTTTTTTCTACTTTATTAAAGCATAACATATTACACCAGAAACTTACAAAGTCATCCTTAGTAATGAAATGTGTATCATTATTATCTTTAATTACAAAACCGCTATTAAAATTTTCTACTATTTCAAAATCCCTTACTTGGTTATTTGAAAGGATCACAGTTACATCATCCCACATTCTTTTAAAAGAAATCATTATGTTCCCCTCCTAAATTTAAATAATAATAAAATTTTATATATATAGTATAACACATATTATGTATAAGTCAAACTTTCCACACAATATACTAAAGTATTGTATCACATATAATCATTATCGTCACAAAATACTACTATATATGTATATATGAATTTATTTAGATAAAATCTTTCTTATATAATTACTTATTTCCCTACTATAGTTTGTTATTAGATACCTAATTAATATATTCTATGCTGAATAAAACAAAGTATTACAACATACTATAAATTTTGCTCAAATTGAAAACAGGCACAGTAAGTTTGTGCCTATTTTAAGGAATTCACAAAATAGTACTTTAATATATTTTCGAAAAATTTTTCACAGATAAAAGACAATAAGAACAAATAATTTTGAGTAATGAAGTCATTTTATTTATTAAAAATGGTATACACCACAATTGGCGTATACCATACTTTTACACAAATTACTACTAAAACAATATAATTAAAAAATCAATCCCAATTCCAAACCTAATAGGAAAGGAATACCGAATCCATATCCTCCATAAGGATAATATGGATAATATGGATAATATGGATAGTAAGGATAGTAAGGATACATAATAGTCACCTCCTAATCAAGGCTTGACCATATAGGTCTACCTATATGTTCATTAGTTATAATTTTATTGCGACTATCATGATTACTTTATACTTTATACTATATATATATTCTATAAATATAATATTTGCTACTCCTAAAGTTTTATTTTTAGTTACTACTATACCTTTAGTATCAATCCACTACGTTCCAATACAAAAGCACATAATTTATGGGGAAAAATATTAAATGCATTTACATAACATAACAATAAATTCATTTAAATCATGTTATTATTACTTTATAGATAAGCTACTTTAATATCTACTATATAAAAATCATATAAAAATCTATTTAATATTATAAAATAAGCAAAAAAATATTTTATCACAAATCTATTTTATAATATTAAATAGATTTGTGATAAAATTTTATTTATAAATATATATTATAGTATAAGTAATTGTAAAAATAAATTATTAATTTTATATTATTTAAAGATACAGACCAAAGAATGAAAAATCAAATAAAGGTTAAAATGTAAATATGAGGAAGGTGTTTAATCATGTTAGAAATTAGATGGCTTGAAAACGGAAGAATAAAATCTAAACAACTATATGATATCAACAATGCCGTAACCTTTAAAAATAAACTATTCTACAACGGCATAGAAAACGTACACATATACTATAAAAATAAAAGAATCGTTGAAATAGATAATGATTTGTTTGGAAATGAATTTTCTCAGATGTTTAATATAGCAGATATTTATCTGATATCTTATGAAGTGGACGCTATAGATGATGAGGAATACGATAAAGAGTATTATAAAAACAATAAATTGTACTTTCAAAATAAACTGGATTTAGTAACAGCTGAATTAAACTATGTGTTAGATACTTACCCATTAAATGAACAGCAATTTAAAATATTAAGTGAAGAATTTATAAGATTAAAAAATAAAATATAACCTCATGCAATAATCGAGTAGGAGGTAGATAATTATTTTATCTACCGACCTCTCACACCACCGTGCGTACCGTTCGGTACACGGCGGTTCAATAGAAATTAATGTTTTAATGAACATTTTTCAATTAATGTCTGAAGCTTCCACATATCTAATTAATTAATAAACATATGTATACTATATTCGTCTACTCCCAAAAGATATACCCCTAGTAAAACTTATTTTTCTAGGGGACGTATTGCTTTTATAAAAGCAATACGTTATATATTAATAATTATTAGAGTATTAGTTTTAAGATGAATTTAAAAAAAAAAACGTTCTACTCTTTAAGAGCCTTTAAAATTTTACAAATCTCTTCTATATCTTCTATATCCAATTCATCAAAATTATCTAATTTAGTTTTTATATTATCAATAGTTTCGTTTTTATAGCTTGTACTATTATTTCCACTTATGAAAAATGTTGATATAGTACTAGTAAGCATACTTAAAAACCCTATACCAACAAGCATAAGAAAACCAGCTAATACCCTTCCAATCGGAGTAATAGGGGATATATCACCATATCCTACTGTTGTAATAGTAACAAAGCTCCACCAAAGGGCATCTCCGTATGTAATGCCTTCAGCAAAATGTATGCCTAAAGTGCCAACAAGTAATGTAGTTAAAGTAATCCATATGGCATAATGAAAGTTATTTGTTTTTACAAATTTATCCATATGTTTTCGGAATTTCAGTAGCAATACTATGGTTCTGAGTATTTTTAGGATCTTAAATAATTTTGTAAATTTAAGTAGCCTTGTTAGTTTTAATATCTTGGCTGTTTGAAAAACCGAATCGAGTGGTATTATCGTAATTAGATCAATTATATTATCTTTAAAGAAAGCTTTCTTATCTTTAGCTAGGAATAGCCTCATAAAATAATCTATTACGAAAATAAATAGTATTATATTATCTATAATTTCAAATATATTTGTAATACTTTTAGACAAATTATAAGAACTATCAATTATTAACATAACTACAGCTATCAAGGATAACAAAGTCATTAGTATATCATATGTTAGTTTTAAAATTACTTTTTTATCTTTAATCATAAAATCGGATTAACCCCTTTATTTTGGACAATATCTAATTAAATCTTGCTTTTTTCTTACAATTACACCCTTATCTCAATATTAGTTAGCTGTTCTCTAGAATAAAGGTGGTAAAATTCACTTTCAATCACTTGCATACTTCATTTCAGTATTATTCTATCCTTTAAACTTTGAAACTCTACCTCAGTAATAGTTTCATTACCTCCAACTGTTTTTTGACTAGTTACATGTATAGAATGATTTCTCTAAATTATTTCTCTAATTAATTATTATTTTTTAGTATCAACCCACTACTCTCCAACACAAAAGCATCAAATTTTCTTTCAACGCCATTACTAAAAAGTATGCTAATATATTTATCTTCAAAGCCAGATATTTTACCTTCTCCATAGGTCTTGTGTATTATATAACTCCCTATTTCGTACTTACCCTTCAGTTCATTTTTATCATAGGTGCTTTCTATAACTTCTAATCCACATTCTTTTCTAAATCTTGATACTTCCTTGGCTTTTCCCTTTATAGTCTTAGCAGAGTATATATTTAAATTTTCAATAGCTCTAGTAACACCAACATAGAAAAGTCTTCTTTCTTCTTCTATACCTTCTGGCAGACTATTTATATGTGGTATTACCCCTTCATTGCAATTAACTATATGCACACTGCCAAACTCCATACCTTTTACTCCATGTATAGTACTTAATACTACACCAATGTTATCTATCCTTTTTTTACTTAGCTGTTCTTTGACCTCCTGAACATGAGCTAAAAAAGATGTTATAGTCATATAGTCCTCTGCGGATTCTTTGAATTCCTCCATAATATCTTTTAACTCTTCTACATCTATTTTACTTCTTTGGCAGTAATCTTTTATATATTCCAAATATCCTAAAGTATATATAATATAATTTATTGCATCTTTTAAATACATTTTGTTTAATCTTAAAATATCACCTTCTAGTCTTTCAATGTTTTTAATTTGAAAAACTGGTATATCAACTATATCCTTAAGGACTTGAAAGCAATTTTCTTTAAAACTATTTCTTCTGACCTTTTCAATATTTACTTTACTAACATATCTAAAAGGTTTATTTATTATCCTGACGAAACTTTCTTTATCAGCAACGTCAAGGCTTAACTTTAAATATGCTATTATATCCCTGCATATGAAGTGCTCAAAGAAGTTATATTCTCTATCTAAAAGCCTGAAAGGAATATTCTTTTTTAGCAAAACCTCAACTATGCTTCTACTTTCCATATTAGTTCTATATAATACCGCCATGTTATTATAGTCATAGTTATTTTTACTAGCTAAAGCTTGTATACTTTCAGATATTTTTTCTGCTTGCGTTTTTTCATTTTCAACACTATAAAAATTTATAACTCCTTGATTATTATTGTTCCATTTAATTTCTTTGTTATTTCTATTTTTGTTGTTTTCGATTATATTCTTAGATAAGCTTACTATGTTTTCAGTACTTCTATAGTTTACTTGTAAAAATATTTTCTTACCATGTTTAAAATACTTTTCAAACTCTACCATACAATCTGGTCTAGAACCCCTAAATCCATATATACATTGATCCTCATCACCCACTGCAAAGATTGAGTTTCCTTCTCCAAGCATCTGTAGTAATTCTATTTGCAATTTGTCACAATCTTGAAATTCATCTACTAGAATGTATTTAAAAAGCTTTCTGTATCCTTGTAATAGTTCTGGTCTTTTAATAAACAATGCCTTAGCATCTAGCTGCAGGTCATCAAAATCCTTTAATCCTTTTTCTTGCTTGTATCTTTCGTATAAATTTAAACACTCTACAAAAATACTTTTGTCTACTTTAGAATTGAAGTATTCTATATTTTCTTCACTACTTTTAAAAAGTGATATATCATTTATAACCTCTTTTACCTTTTCTTCCCCCACAGAATCTAGATAGGAAACAAGTATTCCATTTATCAGCTTAAAAGTATCATTTGAACTTATTATATCTAGCTTCCCTTGATACCTACTTAATATTTTATAAAACAGAGCATGAAAAGTTCCAAAAAAAGGTATCATATTACTATTTGATAACTTCATGTATCTTTGCTTCATATTCATGGCTGCTGCCTTAGTAAAAGTCATAATAATCATGTTATCTGGGTTTATGGCACAATTTTTTATAAGATGAGCTGTACGATTCATAATAACGGTGGTTTTTCCAGACCCAGGAGGTGCTACAATCAATACATTCTTTTCCTTTGTATATACTGCATTTTCTTGATATATATCTAGCTTTTGTTTTTCCAACATGTTATTCTCCCTTACATATAAAGTGAAACTTAAATCAGATGGGGTTTGTCTTACGACCCCGGGGCAGTTTCTTATAGCCGATTACCATGGTTAAACTGCCCGTTAAATGCCATTTAGGCATTTAACCCCCACCTGATTCTTAGTTGAACGAATCCAGGGACGTAGCCGCTCTTTACTCCCAGTTAAGAAGAGAGCCAAAATCTGTGATTTTCATATGATCGCTTACTCTGTGAGTACTCATCTGACCTAAGGAAGATGAGTTTCATATAAAAATGGGAGTATTAGAGCGGGTAGTCATCGGATAAATAGATCTTTTGTATATCTATATTTTATATTTATATATGAATAATATCAAATTTTTGCGTTGTATATTGTTTTTTACACTATTGTAATAATTTTAACAAAGTATTAAAATGTGTATATATATAAATTATTAACATTAAATATTTTATTATAACGGGATAGAGGAGATTTATTTATGGAATACACTAAGAATTTTAACGTAAGAAGCGGAAGGAATCTTACCATGTTAGTTGATTTTTATGAGCTTACTATGGGAAACGGATATTTAGAAAGTGGTGTGGGAGATACAATAGCTTACTTTGATATGTTCTTTAGAAGGATTCCTGATGGCGGTGGATATTGCATAATGGCAGGAGTACAACAGGTAGTTGAATACTTATCAAGTTTAAGATTTACTGATGATGATATAGAATATTTAAGTAGCAAGCATGCTTTCTCAGATAAGTTTTTAGATTACTTAAGAAACTTCAAATTTTGCTGTGATGTCTGGGCAATACCGGAAGGTAACCCTGTTTTTCCAAATGAACCCTTAATTACAGTTAGAGGACCTGTTATCCAAGCTCAATTTATTGAAACTATGATACTTCTAACTATAAATCATCAAACATTAATTGCTACAAAGGCTAATAGAATTTGCAGAGCAGCAGATGGAAGACCAGTTATGGAATTTGGTTCAAGAAGAGCTCAAGGATATGATGGAGCTATATATGGTGCAAGGGCCTCTATCATAGGTGGATGTAGTTCAACAGCCTGTTCTATTGCTGAGCAAATGTTTGGCATACCAGCAGTAGGTACTATGGCTCACAGTTGGGTTCAGTTGTTTCCAAATGAATATGAAGCCTTTAAAGCTTGGGCTGAGGTAAATCCAGATGATTGTACACTTCTTGTAGATACCTATAATGTGTTAAAATCAGGCATACCAAATGCTATCAAGGTATTTAATGAAGTGTTGTTACCTATGGGTTATAGACCTAAAGGAATTAGAATAGATAGTGGAGATATAACATATTTAACAAAAAAGTGTAGAAAATTACTTGATGAAGCTGGATTTGAAGATGTAAAAATAGTTATATCAAATTCTCTTGACGAGTTTATCATTAGAGATGTTTTAAATCAAGGTGCTAAAGTAGATTTACTTGGTGTTGGTGAAAGATTAATTACAGCTAAATCAGAACCCGTATTTGGAGGAGTCTATAAACTAGTTGCTATAGAGGATAACCAAGGGAATATCATTCCTAAAATTAAAATAAGTGAAAACGAAGAAAAAATAACCAACCCAGGCTTCAAAAAAATATATAGAATTTTTGATAAAGGACAACATCAAGCTATAGCAGATTTAATAACACTTAATAACGAAGTAATAGATGACAATGAACCTCTTGAACTATTTGACCCAGTTTTTACGTGGAAAAAGAAGAAATTAAAAAATTACTACGCTAAGGAGCTTATGGTAAAAATATTTGATAAAGGTAATCCAGTATATGAAAGTCCTAGCGTTATGGAAATTAGACAAATAGCTCAAATTGAAACTGATAAAATGTGGCCTGAAGTTTTAAGATTTGAGAATCCTCATAATTACTATATAGATTTATCAAAGGATCTTTGGAACTTAAAACAAAATTTACTTCTTAATCTATCGGAAAATTACGAAGAGTAATCATACTGATAGGATTTTGATTGTTTTTACACATAATAAAAGAGGCAGGTATGCAATAGTATTAGTTTTGCTATAGTTCCTGTCTCTTCTATTCATGTTATAAATATTGGTTATCTCTTTCCAAATAAGATTCTCTTATAAAACCCAAATCTCTTTCAATACTTTCAATTAAATCATTTCTGCTCTTACTCTTTATGCTGTTATATTCCATAAGATTTGTAAAAGGACACCTTCCTCCATTGTCTTTATAATTATATAAAGCGCAGTCCCTAAAACATTCTACGTTACTTTCATATGTTGATAAGAATGGACATTCTCTCATATCATGTACCCCTCCTTGTATTACACCTAAGCTTCACTATAAATTAAATATATTATACAATAATATTAAATAAATTTGAATATTATTTACCAATATTTTAAATTTAACTATAAGTATGTATTTCAATATTTTTCTAGCTATTAACCAATATGTAAAAATTGCTCAAATACTTATTTGAATAATAGTACTATTAATGATATAATTTTATTAGTATTATTTTTTTTATAAGGTACAAACATATAAGAACTAAGTATATATTTTATACTATTCTGTTTCATATATAGGGTTTCAAAGTGGAAACTTAACTTATACTCCGGAATATGTTGCCAAACTTCAGCACGTTAAAAACTTTTAATCAGTCTAAAGTTCGTGTTTTTGAAAATCTAAGAAACTTTGATAAACTCGTACCTCAAACATATCAAAGCTCCTAAGATTTTCTAAAAACACTTCACTAAGACTGATAAAAAAGTTTTCAAATGCGCTTCAGTTTTGGCAACATATTCCTACGTATAAGTTAAGTTTCAAGCTAGAAACCCTATATCATTAATAGTGATAATGAAAATACTTATTTATTTTGATTATTTATAATGGGAGGAGTACACAAACATGGAAAAAGAATGTAAAGTTATGAAAATACGAAACAAGGAGTATACTTGTACAGTAGAGTTAACATTAGATATTATAGGTGGGAAGTGGAAACCACTAATACTTTGGCACTTAGGCGTTGGTGGTACTAAAAGATTTAGTGAAGTAAAAAAAACTTTACCAGGAATAACTCAAAAAATGTTGACTCAACAATTAAGAGAACTTGAATCTGATGGTATGATAAACAGAAAAATTTATCCTCAGGTTCCTCCTAAGGTAGAATATTCCTTAACTCAAGAAGGAAAAAGCCTTATGCCTATATTAGATAGTATGTGTAAATGGGGAAAAGAGTACTATGAAAAAATGGAAAATTCTACCCAATCCCAACAACACCAACTTGTAGCAGAATAATTTCAACTCTTACTTCACATTCTTTACTCTTTTTTGGTTAAAATAATACTGATTATATTTATATAATTAGTGTTACAAAAAGGAGTTGTTAAGAATGCTAACTGGTATATCTCTTTCTTATTTTTTTCTAACTATGGCTATTATTTCAATTGCTGCATATTTATATTTTAAATTGTTAGTAATAAAATCTTCGCCTGACAGTGATAAAGCAGATAAGATTATTGGAAACATGAAAGACCCTGAGAGCTGGCGTCATCGAAATACACGTATGTACCACTTATGTATGTTTTGGTTTATAGTATCTACAGCTGCTTTTGTAATTCTAAAATTTTTTTATATGATGACTTTAATACCCATTACGTATTTAATAATCTATGCTGTATTAGTAGTATTATCTATACTTATTTATCCTGGATTAAAGAAGAAGGCTTCTGTATAAAAGAGCCTTCTTTTAGTTATCTGTATATAGGTATGAAACTTTTAAATTAAATTTAAAAGTTTCATATCCGTATTGTGCCTTTAAATTATTATATATTTTGTTCTTTTATAATATCAATAAATCTCTTTATAACTAATGCAGTGAATCCCCATATATTATAATCCTTGTACTGATAAAAATATTCTGCCATTTTTGTACTTCTAAATTTATAGTTTTTGCCATTCTTTATAAGGTGATAAGGAAAGTTCTCATCTGGCTTAGCTACAATATCTATTTCATGAAACATAGGTAAATTTTCCATGAAAAATTCAATTGGCACTTTAAAAATATGATCTACTTCGTCCTTATTAGGATTTATATTAGTCTCATTTATTTTGCCTACAAAAGGATATATTATAAAATTATGAGGAGTAACTATGTAATCCATAGTTCCTATTAACTCTATATTTTCTATAGGTATATTCAGCTCTTCTGATGTTTCTCTTATGGCTGCATGCTGTGGAAGTTCTCTCTCTTCTACTTTTCCTCCGGGTAAACATATATCTCCCGGTTGAGTTCTTAGCTTTAAAGATCTTACTTCAAATATTATGTTAGTTTTTCCTTTTTCTTCACAAAGTAAAATCATAACTGCGCTTTTTTTAAAATTATCTATCATACTTGCATCTCTATATTTAAAAATTTTTTCTATTTTTTCAACCATTTTATTTGCTCCTTTAAAGTATTAGTAATTTCCAAATATATGATTAATTTCTATTCATTAGGTTAATTAATTGTAAAATTAATTACTAAGTGTTATACTAAAAAATATCATAATTTAATTATATGTTTTTTTTAATATATGTATATAAATAATTCTATAAAATTAAGTAAATGGAGAGATGTGCCTTGAAACAAAAAAAATTCTGTTTGTTATTAATATTAATCATGCTTTTTTCCTTAAGTTCTAATGTGTTTGCTTCAAATGATGGGACGCAAGCAGAGCCTAAAATTTATGGAAAATCAGCCATTACTGTAGACTTAGAAACTGGTGAAATAATTTATGCAAAGGATATAGACAAGAAAGTATATCCTGCTAGTACAACAAAATTAATGACAGCCTTACTGCTTGCTGAAAATAAAAATAAAACGGATATACTAAAATATACTCAAGGAGCTAAATCACAACCTGAATATTCCTTAAACGTTAACCTACATACAATTGATGTTGGAGAAACTATGTCTGCTGCTGATACTATGGACGGTCTTTTACTGTATTCTGGTAATGATGTTGCCTATATGATAGCTGAAAATGTAGACAAGAGTGTAAAAGACTTTTCTGATAGGATGAACGCTGAAGTAAGTAAATTAGGTTTAAAAAATACACACTTTGTGACCCCTAATGGTCTTCATGATGCTAATCATTACACTACAGCTTATGACCTAAGCGTTATTGCAGGAACAGCATTTAAAAATCCTTGGGTTAAGGAGTCTATGGGAAAACTGAAGAGTTCCATAAAAACCTCTAAAGGAACTATCTTCATAGTAGAAAATAGGAACAAGCTTCTTGGCAAAGATGGGTGTATTGGTGGAAAAACAGGATATACTATTCCCGCTGGAAAGTGTCTTGTCGCAGTTTATGAAAGAGGCGGAAGAAAGATATTGGGTGTAGTTATGGATTCTGTTTATGATGCAAATGATTCTTTTGTATTTGATGATATGAAAAAAATTATAGACTGGAGCTATTCAGCTAAAGCCACGACTCTACACAATAAGGATTCTGTAATATCAACAAAAGCTCTTAAATATAGACCTTTAGGTTTTATAGGACCTGAAAAAACTATAGATGTTCCTATTCTTGTTAAGGATAATGTAACTTATTATGACAACACTGTTAATAAAGGTGAATTAAAAGAATCTGTATCATTAAATAATTTAACTTTATCAAACTTAAAAGGTAACAATGCTGTTGGTACTTTAACTTTAAATGAAAGAAATCTGTCTAAAGAATACAAACTTTATGCCAATGTGCCAAAAGGTGCACTTACTAAAAATAATCTTCCTATATATGGAGCTGCCGCAGGTGTAGTGATAGTCGTATTGGGTGCTATTGCTTTTATAGTTAAAAAACTAGCAAGTATTAATAGAAGAAAAAGAAGAGGAAAATATATATAGTAGAAAAGCATGTAGCAATATTAAGTTATGCTACATGCTTTTCTTAATATTCCTCATCAAACTTTCGTTTATATTTTTCATACATTTCATGAAAAAGTTTTAAATGAAGTTTTTCGTCTAATATAATTCTATAAAGCAATTTCCTTACATGTTCATCTTTAATTAAACAAGCGTGATCTTCATAATTTTCTATGGCGTTTTTCTCTGATTCCATATCTGCTATAAGCATTTCCAAAAGGTAATCTGAAAAGTTTACATAATCTGCTGTCCATAGTTGTCCATTAGGCGCAAAAGAGCTAATAAAAATAGGTTTTACTCCTAGTAGCTTTATGGTTTCTCCTAAAAGCTCTAAATGCTTCATCTCAATTATAGATATTCCCATTATAAGCTTAGAATAATCTTTAAATTTTTTTTCACTAATAATATGTTGATATACATATAAATTAATTGCTGTTAGCTCACTAACTGCACCTGCATAGTCTTGAAGAAGTATGTTTCCATATTCTACATTTTGACATTCCACTTTTGGTTTTGGATATGAAAGTTTAACTTTGCATTTATACCCCGACATAAATCCTCCTAGAATTTACTTGCTATTGTATAAATATGTTTTTGTCCTAATTGTTATTCCTACTAATACTTTGCTATACAAAAAATCAAAACATGAATTATATTATGCTCTATGATTTAATTTTTATTTTCCAGCACATACTATATATGTTAGCCATAATTGAATTTTACACTTATATTAAATTACGGAGGATGGTTTTAGTGTTAAAAAAACAGTGTATAAAGATAAGTAGTAAAAATTATTTCACCTTACCAAATTATATAAGCTTAATTGCTGTAATAACAGCTGCTATTATAAGTATATACACGTTATTTTGCTGGCCAATGCCAGGTGTTGCGGATCAAGGAGATTTTCAAAGAGTAATGTCTGTTACTGGCTTGGATGAGCTTAAATCTCTGGGAAATGATTATAATTCTCACTGGTTTCACTATGTAGTAACTCAATACAAAATGGTTTCAATAGACTTAAAAAGACTTATAGGTATCATTCCTACAACCAGTTTAATTTACCCTATAACATTAGTTAGAACAGTATCTGAACTAGCTGGGATACAGTATTTTGACACTAGATTCTTAGCTATTGTTTATGCTGTACTATACATGCTAAGTCTATATATGTGCGTTAGATATATTGGAATTAATAAAATTGGAACATACATATTTTTCACATTGTTATCCTTACTTATATTAATAGATGGAAATTATCTCATATGGTTTAATAGTTTATATGGAGAACCTATGATGATTGTGGGCTTACTATTGTTTATTTCATCTATTTTATACCTATGTGAGCATATAGAAAAAATAAACTTTAGAACTATTTTTGTTCTCTTTGTTCCTGCATTATTATTTTTAGGCTCTAAACTACAGTGTTTTGTAGCTTTACCCTTTGTAATTTCTTTTATTATACGTATAGCCTTAATTCATAGAAAAAGAATAACTAATATTAGAACTTTATGTACCTTTACTGCTGCCACATTTATACTAATATTTTATGTAACTAGTATATATAAACAAGTAGATAGTACTTGTGGAGTAGATACCAAGTACAACTCGGTTTTTTACGGTATATTAAAAAATTCAGCAAATCCAAAAAAAGATTTGGCAGTACTAGGTTTACCACCCGACTTAACCTTAGATGCAGGAAAACATGCTTATTTGCCCAAAAATCAGTATGTAAAATACGTACCTTGGTCTGACCTAACTGAAAATGAATTTAATAAAAAAATTAATAATTTTAAGCTTTTAAAATTTTATTTACTTAATCCAGTAAGCTTAATAAAAGGTATGGAGTATACCTCATCCCACTGTTTTGACACAAGAAGTTTCCTTGGAAAATATGAAAAATCTGCAGTAAAATTATATACTTTTACATTCAAACGATTTACCCTTTGGTCAGACTTTAGAAACTCAATTTTACCTAAAAATTTAATCTTTATTATACTATTCTATGTTTTAACAATTTTATTATCTATCATGGAGTATATAAAAAGGAAAAATGATATACCAAATCGATTACGTATAGAGCTTTTATGGTTACTCATGATTATTGGAATTTTACAGTTTCCAATGCCTTACATTGGAAATGGCGAAGCTGATACTTCTAAGCAACTTTTTTTATTTAACTACACCTTTGATATTATTCTTTTAATTCTATTTACTTGGACTTTTAATAAAATATATACTTTTTTAACTGATTTAGTAGTTAAATATAAAACTTTGTTACATTAAACCCCATTATACCATATTTTAACAAACAAATACTTTTAAAAACTTACATAAGACTTTATAGATATGGAACTTTTAAATTTAAAAGTTCCATATCTATATATTATTAGCAACTAAAACTTTAATATTTTTAATTTTGTTAATTTTATGCTATAATTTAAGTAAATCATCCGAGGGGGGATTACAATGAAAATTGAATTTTATGGTGCAGCTGGTTGTGTAACTGGTTCCTGTCACCTATTAAAAATTAAAGATAAAAATATTCTCTTAGATTGTGGAATGTATCAAGGAAAAGACGGGAAAGAAAGAGGTAATGAAACTTTTAATTTTAATCCCAAAGACATTGATTACGTTATCTTATCTCATGCACATATAGATCATAGCGGGAGGCTTCCTCTTCTATATAAAAATGGCTTTAAAGGTCAAATCATATGTACTGAAGGCACAAGAGATTTATGCAGTGTAATGTTACCAGACAGCGGTCATATTTTAGAGTCAGAAGTTGAATGGAAAAATAGAAAAAGAGTACGACAAGGATTATCAGAATTAGAGCCACTGTATACATCTAAGATAGCAGAAGTTACAATGTACCTTTTCAACGGATACCCTTATGATCAATGGGTAGAACTTTTTGATGGAGTTAAAATTAGATTTAGAGATGCAGGCCATTTATTAGGTTCTGCTATAGTTGAACTTCTTATATCTGAAGATATTAACGATAAAAAACAAATAAAACTAGTTTACACTGGAGACTTAGGAAATAAAAATCTACCATTATTAAAAGATCCAACAACTATCGATTATGCTGACTATGTTATCATGGAAACCACATATGGAAACAGACTCCATACAGATTTATCTTCTGAATTAAATGAGCTTGCAAAGATTATAAAGGAAACCTTCAAACGCGGTGGTAACGTAATAATTCCTTCCTTTGCCGTAGGAAGGACTCAAGAAGTCTTATATACTTTAAACAAATATGTAGAAGGTGATGTATTAAAAGCGGTGTCTGTCTACGTAGATAGTCCACTAGCTTCTGAATCCACCTCAATTTTTTCTAGATACTATAAATATTTCGATGAAGAGGCTAAAAAACTTTTGAATCAAGGTGATGACCCATTAAATTTTGAAGGCTTAACTTTTACAAAATCCCCTGAAGAATCCGCTAGGCTTAATAAAATACAAAAAGGTTCAATAATAATTTCTGCTAGTGGTATGTGTGAAGCTGGAAGAATAAAGCACCACCTAAAACATAACTTGTGGAGAAAAGAATGTTCAATTGTATTTGTAGGTTATCAAGCTGAAGGAACACTTGGAAGAAGTATCGTAGATGGAACTAAAAAAGTTAAAATATTTGGCGAAGAAATAGCCGTAAATGCACAGATTTATAATTTTCACGGGCTATCAGGTCACGCTGATAAAAATGGTCTTACAGAATGGTTGGAGAGTTTTAAAGCTAAACCTGAAAAAGTGATGCTTGTACATGGCGACAATAATGTACAGCAAAGCTTTAATGAATTTCTACAATCAAAAGGTTATTCAACTTTTATAGCAAAGCCTGGGGATACTTTTATTCCAGGGATGGTATCACAAAAATTTAGTATAATTAGGAACAAGATACTTTCAATTTTAGATTCTGTAGAAGATTTAGACTCTATGGATAAGGATATATTATTAGAACAGATAAAAAACACTATTAAAGATGTATAACTTAAATAGTGTTAGAAAACGTTATCTAGGAACACAGCTACCCTTTACTCTCAGTTAAGACATAGAGTAAACCTTGCTGTTAATTCCAAATGAATAAAAAGGAGTAAGATAATCTACGTTTCTTACTCCTTTTTACTAATATATTCTCTTTATGTATTTACGAAGATTATACAATAATTCCTTAGAAATTTACATTAGTAAAAATGCTTATTTACAAAAAATTAAAAGTTATTAATTTTAGTTTACTACAAAATAATACTAAACTTATCATCTTTAATTATTATATCTTTTACTTCAACAAAGTTAAATTTACTTCTAAGATAATCATTTATATCTAAAGAGAAATGATTAGCATTAATCTCCCAAATACTCTTGTTTATGTTAACTCCTGTTGTATTTAATATAGACATAATCAATCTAACAGGACCTTTAGATTTCACACTAAACATTATTTTACCTTTATCGAATCTATCGTAAGTTAAAATAACATTGAATGAAGGTACCAATTTACCAGGATCTATAGTAACTTTTATACTGTCATCCTCACATCCAATTTTTCTTATTTGTTCGGGCATTTTAACACTATTTTTGATGATGTCTACCAACTCACATAGTTCAAAGTTTATAGAAGCCATAAAAAATCTCTCCTCACAACTAGCTAACTTGTGTATTTTTTATTCCAATAAATATATATGCATTACACCTAAATTTAATATTAATAAATAACTAAATTTAAATAAACTTAGAAAAATTTATTAAAGTATTATACTTATTCCCATAAATAAGTATATAATAAATAATATATTTATTTTTTAATGTGATAAGGAGAGATTACTTATGGAAACTACAATAATGGCTCTAACTATTGATCCTAGGAGTGCTCATGCACCACAAGTTCAAACAGTTTTAACTAAGTATGGATGTATAATAAAAACAAGACTTGGTTTACATGAGGTTAGAAAGGATTCTTGTTCCGAGGTTGGTCTAATAATTCTGCACCTTAGTGCTAGCCTAGATGAAGTTAAACAATTAGAAAATGAATTATGCCATGTACAAGGAGTAAAAGTTAAATATATGACATTATAGTAAAGTTTATTTATAACATACCTATACATATAACTTATATATAAGGTTTCAAAAATTTATCCGATGACTACCCGCTCTAATACTCCCATCTTTATAGGAAACTCCTCTTTAGATGAGTACTCACAGAGTAAGCGACCATATCAAAATCACAGATTTTGGCTCTCTGCTTAACTGGGAGTAAAGAGCGGCTATATTTCTTTATATATGTTAAGTTTTCAACTAGGCATCTATACTTACATACTATTGAACCTTAAATGTACTTACTTTACTACGAAGCTCTGAGGATCTGTCATATACAATTATAGAAAGTTGCGCAACCTCTTCGGAGGATGCTAGCAGCTCTTCTGACGAAGATGATATAGCTTCAGAAGCAGCGGAAACCTCCTGTGCCGATTCCGAGATTTTTTGAACTCTTTCTAATACCATACTATTATCCTTAATAGTACTATTTAATAAATTTTCCGTTTCTTCTATTAATTCTGGTACACTTCGCATAGAAGATATAATTTCCTCAAAGGATATTATAGTATCATTAGCCACAACAGCTTGTTCCTCAAGTAGCCCACTTACTTTACTTGAGTTATCCATTACATCATTAGTCTCTACTGTAATAGATTTTACAAGACTTATAATTTTTTCTGAAGAAAATTTTGATTCTTCTGCCAACTTTCTTACTTCATCTGCAACTACTGTAAATCCTCTTCCTTGTTCACCTGCTCTTGCTGCTTCAATAGAAGCGTTTAATGCCAATAAATTAGTTTGTTCTGATATATTACTTATTATATCTGTAATTTTTCCAATTTCAGAAACTGTTGAAGATAATCCATCTATTTTTTGTAAAACTATATCAAAGGACTGTTTAATGTTAACAATTACACCTATTAACTCATAAATTTTACCTTCTCCTTCTACAGCTTTACCTTCTGTTTCCTTGGTACTTTCTCCTACTACAGTTAATTTTTCTTGAACCATGTTAATTTCAGCAGCTAAATTAGTTAAAAGTTTAACTGCATTAAATATTTCAGTTGATTGATGAGTTACACTAGTAACAACTTGTTGTATAGAACTAGTGACATGATTTGTTGCTGACAGCATTTCTTGTGATGTAGCAGAGAGGGTTGCTGCGGAATCCCCTAGTTCACTGCTAGTATCTTTGACTGATAACAAAGAATCTTTAATTTTGCTTAGAGTATCCGTAAACTTATGGAACATACTTGTAATTTCATCTTTTCCTTCTATCTCTATTGAAGCAGTAAAATCACCTTCTGCAATTCTATTCATAGAATCAGACATCTTCTCAATAGGACTTGAAATCCTTTTCCCTATAGCTATAGATATTACAGCTGATATAATACCAACAATTAACATAGTGATAAGCAGTGTTTTTACTATAGTATTATTAGAGTTTGTTAAGTCACTTACACTGCTATTTACAAAATATATTATACCTCCAGATAGGATTAATGGTATTATTGCAAAGCTCGTGAAAACTATGGCAAGTTTATTATTTATTTTCATGACTACCTCCTATGTAAAAACTGAATTAATATATAAAAATTATACTAAAAATCCTTATAGTTTAAAAGCCTTTTGTTATATTTAACTAAACTTTTAATAAATAGAAATTAATATTTGTAAATTATTTCAAATAATACTCTCTTAAATTCATAGTATATAAAGCCTTGAGTATTATATACAATCTCAATTGAAGCTTGACATAAAATGGCTGATATTATATTATTTATTATGGATTATATTCTGCTAGTTTACCTTTCGTCTTTCAGATGAAAGGTTTTTATTTTAAAATAACGGGAGTGAAAAAGATGACTAAAATTAGAACAAGATTTGCCCCAAGCCCAACTGGATATATGCATGTTGGTAATTTAAGAACGGCTTTATATGCCTATTTAATAGCTAAACATGATGGTGGAGATTTTTTATTCAGAGTTGAGGATACTGATCAAGAGAGATATGTAGAAGGTGCATTAGATGTCATTTATAATACATTAAAAGCTACAGGCCTTAACCATGATGAAGGTCCTGATATAGGTGGCCCTGTGGGTCCTTATGTTCAAAGTGAAAGAACACCTATTTATTCAGAATATGCTAAAAAGTTAATTGATAAAGGTGAGGCATATTACTGTTTCTGTACAAAGGAAAGATTGGATTCTCTTAGAGCTGATGCTGAAGCTGAAAAGAAAACACCTAAATACGATAAACACTGTCTTCATCTTTCAAAGGAAGAAATTGAAGAAAATTTAGCCTCAGGGATTCCTTATGTAATTAGGCAAAATAATCCTCAGACAGGTACAACAACTTTCAATGATGAAATATATGGAACAATTTCAGTAGATAACTCAGAGCTTGATGACATGGTACTTATAAAATCTGATGGATTCCCTACATATAACTTTGCTAATGTTGTAGACGATCACTTAATGGGTATAACTCATGTAGTACGTGGAAGTGAATATCTATCATCCTCACCAAAATATAATAGATTATATGAAGCTTTTGGTTGGGAGGTTCCTGTATATGTTCACTGCCCTCCAATTATGAAAGACGCACAACATAAATTAAGCAAGAGAAACGGTGATGCTTCTTTTGAGGATTTAGTAAGCAAGGGATATTTAAAAGAGGCTGTATTAAATTATATAGCTTTACTCGGATGGAATCCTGGTACAGACAAAGAAATATTTACTTTACAAGAATTAGTAGAAACCTTTAATTATAGAAATATTAATAAATCACCAGCTATTTTTGATCCTGTAAAACTAAGATGGATGAATAGTGAATATATAAAAGCTCTTCCTCTTGAGAAATTTCATGAGCTTGCTCTTCAATATTATAAAGAAGTAATTCATAAGGATTTAGATTTTATAAAGATAAGTGAACTTATGCATACAAGAGCTGAAGTATTAAATGAAATCCCAGAAGCTGTAGCTTTCTTTGGCGAACTCCCTGAGTACTCCATAGATTTCTATGTGCATAAAAAAATGAAAACTACCTATGAAAATTCCTTAGAAACTCTTGAAAAAATACTTCCAAAGTTTGAAGCAATTGATGATTGGAATTTCAATACAGTTCAAGATGTTTGTATGGAACTTGTTCAAGAATTAGGTGTTAAAAATGGAGTAGTTTTATGGCCTGTAAGAACAGCTGTTTCAGGAAAGCAATCTTCTCCTGGTGGAGCTTTTGAAATAGCTGATATAATTGGTAAAGAAGAGACTTTAAGAAGAGTTAAAGTAGGTATTGAAAAACTTAAATCTGCTAGATAGTTTAAACTATTGTTTTTAATAAAAATATACCCTTGTATAATACAAGGGTATATTTTACATTTCAATAAATTTTAAGCTTAACGTATGTAATATCCACTGGGTTCTATAGGTTGTCCATCAGAATTCCTTGTTTCAAAATGTAGATGAGGACCTGATGAAACACCTGAATTACCCGAATAGGAAATTAACTGTCCTCCACTAACTCTTTGTCCTACAGATACAACCACTGAAGAGTTATGTCCATAAACAGAAGTAATGTCTCCATGGTTAATCATTACCACATTACCATATCCAGACATAGATTGAGCCGCAATAACTACACCATCTTTTAAAGCATAAATCGGAGTATTCATTGGTACTCCTATATCTATTCCTGCATGAAGTCTACTGTATTTTAAAACAGGATGGTACCTCATACCAAAAGGAGATGTAATAGGATATGCTCCTCCTGTTACACTAAATAATTTTCCATTGGAACTAACACTAGCGGATGATGCATGTACACTATTTCCTCTTGAAACACTAGGTTTACTACTTGAGCTTTTTAGATTTTGAATTGTTCTTGTAATATCTTTAGATTCTGATTCCTCCTTAGAAATCATATTTTCATAAAAGGTCTTATCTTTTTCAAGGTTTACAACTAATTGCCTTTTTTCATTTGATGCTACCTGTAATGATTTATATTTTTCATCAGCTTCACTCTTTAAAGCAGTTAAAGTTTTTTTGTTCTTCTCTAACTCTAATTTGCTTTTTTCTAAACTCTGTTGTCTATTCCTAATATCAACTATTAGTTTATTATCATATTCCATTATTCTTCTCACCATATCTATTCTACTTATTAGATCAGATAAATCTGTTGCACTCAAAATAGCATCTAAGTATCCAACATTACCTAATTCATATAAAACTCTCACTCTTTCCATAAACAGTTGGTTTGCCTTAGAAAATTCCTGTTTTTCAATTTCAATTTCTTTTTCTTTTTCTCCTATCTTGGAATTTAGCCCTTCAATTCTGCCTTTTAATTCTTGAAGCCTTGAAGATACTTTACTCATATTCTTGTCCAAGTTATCCAATTCTTTTTCTGCATTGTTTTTCTCATTATTTATATCCTTTAACTTATCTTTCTTTTGATAAATAGAGTTATTTATCTCATTTAATTTTTTCTGACTATCCTCAATTCCTGCTGCATAAGCATATGTAAACATAGAAGTGTTAACTGCTAGAGTTATTGCTAAAATTATGCTTCGTCTCATTAATTTTCCTCCATATATTTTGCATTATATTAAATGTATATAATTAGAATTATAATGATTACATATGAAGTTGTTATGAATATGTTATAAAAATTATGTAAACAAGATTTAAAAATCATTAATAATAAATAATTTTCATCTATATTTTCATATGAAGTAAAATATTTGTCCCATGACTACTAAATCTAATACTTTCACCTTATAGAGAATAAAAATTCCCTATAAAGCCAAAAATTCTGTTTATACTTTTATTAATTTTATTCATATTAGGTTGTCCTTTTTTATAATATAAATTTACATTCTAATATAAACTTTAAGAAAATAATACTATTTATACATATTATTTTCTTTTGCTGCTGCTTTAAGTAATGCTAATACTATAACAAATATAAATCCCCAAAAAAATATTATAGATAACAATAAAACTCTATTCATATAATTTTTTCATACCTTTCAATGTTTTTATCTATATTATTGCCAAAAATATATTTTAATTACACTAGTTCAGCATATATACTTCCAAATTTAACCTTGCATTAAATCCTTTTAAATATAAAATAAAATAATAAGTTAAAGATGCCACGAATATTTCGTTTTAGGCAAAGAGATAGTTTCCGCTGATAGCTGTGCTATCAAAGGGTTCTGCCAACACAGCCTGACGCAATATAGGCTAGCATGCTGACTAATTATTTTTTAATATGCTTTAGAGATAAAAACCTTAGAAACAAAATTTGCCAACTCATTATAATATGTTGACAAATAATTTATATCTTCATCTACAAATTGATAGCTATAATAACTTAACCTTTATTTTCCCTAGTATCTGAAATGATAACTGCTTTATTTAGTTTTATCTTTTCTACACCTTTTCTTGTAAAGTTAAATATATTATTTAAGAACACTTCTTTGTTTAATACCCCTTTTTGAATATCAAATAAAGACTTCTCCATTCTTCCTGTGTAATCAGTATCCATTAATTCTTTTATAGGAAAGTTATCAATTAGCTTCACACCTTTATCTGTTATAAGTAAAGATTTACCTTTAGTTATTATATATCCTGCATACTTTAATTTATTAATAATTTCTGCTCTTGTTGCAGCTGTTCCTATAGAATATCCATTTAAAACAGCTAAATCTACATCTTCTTCTTTATCAGAATCATTTGCATTTTTGCCACAGGTTTCCATAGCTTTAAGTAAAGTTTTTTCTGTATGATGAGCTGGTGGCTTAGTTTTTTTCTCCATGATTTTTATATCCGTCATCTCTACTTCTTCATCTTTATCTACATATGGCAGTAACTCATCTTTGCTGCTTTCCTTATATAATTTTAACCATCCTTTAACAATCATTACTTTTCCTTTTGTAGAAAATAGCCTATCATACTTCTCTCCCTTTACACAGGTAATAATTTCAGTATGCTCATATTCTGCTGGTATCATAAATTGAGATAAAAATCTATTTTTTATGGCATCATAAACTTTTTCCTCATCTTCACTAAGACCTTTAGGAATTACATATGTAGGTATAATAGCACTGTGACTTTCTACCTTTTCATTGTTAAATATTCTTTTAGAGGTATTAAAAACTATTTCCTTCTCAAAAGATAACCCTTTTTTTAAACTATTTAACACTTTCTCTGCCTTATCCTTAAGACTTTCTTCTAATGCTGTACTGGATGTTCTAGGATAAGTTATATATTTTTTTTCATATAGCTGTTGTGCTACCTTTAACACTTTATCTGCTGTCCACCCATTATATTTGCTGGTTATATATCCCTGAAGATTAGTTAAATTAAAGAGACTTGGTGGATATTCTTTTTTATTTTCAACCTTTTTTTCAATAACTTTTCCGATTTTCTTTTCAATTTCACTTTTTAAGCGTTTAACACTTTCCTTATTATTAAACTTTTCGGTTTTTCCATGAAAAAACTTTCCTTTATAGGTTCCTTTTTCTGCTTTAAACTCAGCATATAATTCGAAATACTTTTCTACTTTAAAATTTTTAATTTTCATTTCTCTATCATAAACCATTTTTAAAGTAGGCATTAGTACTCTTCCTATATTCAAGAGGTTTCTTTTACCTCTACAGTATTTCATAGTTGCAACAGAAGTAAAATTGATTCCTATAACCCAATCTGTGTATTGTCTAGCCAATCCAGCATCCTGCAGCGGCTTCATTTCTTTATTAGTTTTTAAATTTGCTAATCCTCTTTTTATTTCCTCAGGAGTCCATTCATTAATTAATATTCTGTATATTGGCTTTTTAACTTTAAGAAAGCCATATATAACTAGCGCTATGGTTTCGCCCTCTCTATCGTAGTCTGTAGCTGTAATAATCTCCTCCACATCATCTCTATTAATTAGATCTTTTATTATATTCAATTGTTTTTTTGCACCAGTATCTATTCTGTTTCTATTTTTACCATCAGGTTTTATCTTATATTTAAATTCACCAGGTATATATGGAAAATTCTCAAAGCTCCATAAAGCAAGCTTTTCATCATAGTCTTTGCAATCATATAAAGTTAGCAAATGACCAAAGGCCCATGTTGCTATGTACTGCTCCCCTTCAATATACCCGTCCTTTTTTGTTTTACACCCTAAAGCCTCAGCGATATTTCTAGCTACTGAAGGTTTTTCTGCCAAAATAAGTTTTTTCATAAAATTCACCTATAATATATAAATTTAGATTTCAATATTGTAATGCAGTTAATAATTATACTACAACCTATTCGTTGAAACAATAAATTCATTAATTTATGGTAAATTTTCACTTAGAAACTCTACATTATTGTAACAAAAAAATAGGAAGCTCTACTGCTTCCTATTACTTTAATACTCTATATTTATTTATTACCTAACTATAACGGAAACTCCATCAGGTATAACAGCAACCTTTGCATCTTTACCTTTTATTACGTACGCTCTTTTAAGAGCTTCTTCAAAGGTGGATGCATGCTCCATGTGCATATTTTTTATCATCTGAGCATCGCACATATCCGTAACAAGTATAACCGTATACTTGTCTAGCATTCTTGCAAGTATTTGGAACTCCCATTGGTCTGGTGCAGTTTCACTTCTTGGCACTTTAGATATTTTATCTAAAAGTTCTCTTGGAGTCTTTGCTTGTGCTAGATTATCATAAAAGGATTGTCCTCCATGTCCATCATTACAAGCGGAAACCATTATAATTACTCCATCTTCATTACAAGTAGCTTCCGCTGCTGTCATACCTTTTACTGATTGATATATATTTTGATCCAATGGGTATCCACCATTTGTAGATACAACTATATCTGCATGAACTTTTTTTACTTCTGATAGTTCTAGTACAAACTTACAACCTGTTTCATGAGCTTTTTCTCTATGTCCAGAAAAAGCATTTATTACTTTCTTCTCGCTATCGATAACAACATTTAATATAAAAGCAAGCTTTGCTTTTTCAGCTGCATATAACATATCTTTGTGAATAGGGTTGTTTTGTAGTACTCCAGTTCTAGCAAAAGGACTTGATATAAACTCACTGCAGTGATTGGCCATAACTGTAGTAGCTGAAGCTATACCAGGGAGTATGCTCTTTCTGCCTCCTGAAAAACCAGCAAAAAAATGAGCTTCTATAAATCCTTCTGCTATTAATAGTTCTGTTTCAACCGCTGCTTTATTTATTATAAGTTCTCCCCCAGAAGGCAATGTTCCAATCTTTACAAGGCTACTATCATCTTGTGAATCATGTATTAATATTTTTTCATTATTAACAATTTCTTCTCCAAATTTATTTACAAGCTCTTCATGGGTAGTAGCTCTATGAAACCCTGTAGCTATAAGAATAGATATATCTACGCTAGGATTTGCCTTTCTAATTCTTTTTAATAGTATAGGCATGGTAACTTTACTTGGTACAGGTCTAGTATGATCACTGGTTATAATAACCATGTTCTTCTTCCCTACTACTAAGTCTTCAAGTTTATCACCGCCTATTGGATTATCTAAAGCGCTCTCAACTATTTCTACCTGAGTGAGAGTGGACCTATATTCTGCAGCTTTAGATTCCAGTATACCCACTAGATTTTTATCATTAATTTCAATATCTAACATTTTCTTATGATATGGTATTTTTATAGTTGCCATTTTAAATTCCTCCCAAAGTCACGTTATTAAATTTCGGGCATGATTATCTATATAAAACTATCACAAAACGTTTACACAAATAAACTAATTAAAACCAAATACAGGTCCCATTACAAATGCCACTAAACCTAATATGATTACATAAATTATACAAAATTTTAAGGTAGCTGATAATATTTTACCCTCTGCTCCAACAAGTCCTGTAGCTGCTGTAGCAACTGCTATACTTTGAGGTGATATCATCTTACCTGCTGTTGCACCTCCCATATTTGCTGCGGCCAACCAATATGAATTTAACCCAAGTGATTTAGCTGCTTCTACCTGAAGACTTCCAAACAAAATATTAGCTGAAGTATCACTACCAGTTACAAAAGTTCCAAGAGCACCTATAATTGGAGCTATGACTGGATATCCATGTCCTGTTATAGAAACTAAAACCACAGCTATAGATTTAATCATTCCACTATAGCTCATAATTTTTGCAAGTGCTACTATGGAAATTATAGTAATAGCTGAATTAGTCATTTGTCTTGCGGTTTTTCCAAGGATACCCACAATTTCATTAAATCTTGCTCCTTGAATTAAGCCCCCTATGATACCTGCTGCTATAATCAATGTTCCAGGATTAGCAAGCCACGCAAAAGAATATGGATGCCCACCAGGACCGTTGTAAATAGCTACTGAAGTTTGAATTGATGATAAAGCTTTATTTATACTTGGAAACAATGAACTTGTAGCTATTATAATTACAAATACTAATATGAATGGAATCCAAGCCACAAATGCTTTATTGAATGATATTTGTTGTGTATTCTTACTAGCCTTATCTTTATGAAATATCTTAGCCCAACCTATAGTTACCGCTAAGCATACAACCGAACCAAGTATTGCTGGAAGCTCAGCTCCCATGTACTTACCTGCCAAAAGTTCTGGTATGGCAAAAGATAAACCTGATACTAGAGATATACCAAAAACTCCCTTTATGGCTTTTGGGCTTTTCCCTGTAAGCATTACTAACACCATTGGAATAACAATAATTAAGATTACCAGTTGAAGAACTACAGCATAACTCAATAGATTTACATTTAAGCCGGCTACCTTAGCAAGAGTTGATACTGGAAGACCTATAGCTCCAAAGGCTGTTGGAGTTGTATTTGCTATTAAACATATGATTGCTGCAAAGATTGGATCAAATCCAAGAGCTGCCATTATACTTGCTGGAATAGCAACAGCTGTACCAAAACCTGCAATGGCTTCAAGAAACCCACCAAATCCCCAGGCTAGTATAAGAACTAGTATTCTTTGGTCAGTTGTAATACCAGTCATCATATTTTTAATGACGTCCATACTCTTTGTATAAAGGGATAAGTTATAAATAAACACAGCTGCAATTATAACAATCATTATAGGCCATATAGCCATAGCAGCTCCCTCTACCCCTGCCCTTATACTATCTATTACCGGCATTTTCCAAACAACTATTGATAAAATTAGTGTTATGATGAGACTTATAGGTGTTGTTTTATGACCTGCTATCTTTAGCCCTACAAGAGAAACCATTAACCAAATTATTGGTATTAAGGCAATAAAGAAAAGTAAGTACACATTCATAATACTCCTCCAATATAATAATTGATAATTGGTAATATGGTATGACCACCAACAGTTTCATCTTAACATAAATTTGAAAACATTTCCATAATTGTTATTTTATTAACACCCCTTAATACATTATCTTTTTATACTAAAAAGTTATTTATAACATTTATACCAAGCTTTATTATTTTATAATTATTAATTTTTTTTAGCTAACTTATGTGATTTTATTTTTACCGTTAAATTTTTCACAAAGCTCATATTGAAAGTTACATTAAATCCGTTGAGTTTCATATAACGATGGGAGTATTAGAGCTGGTGATAAAAGTTAAACATATATAATGCTGATATACTGTGCCAGCATTATATATGTTTTAATGTAGTGTTCTAAATAGTATACCTTAGCTATTGACAGACTTTGCCTGGATTCAGGATATTCTTAGGATCAAAGGCTAATTTAATGTTCATCATCAAATCCATATAATCACTTCCATATTGCTCAAATAAATATGGTTTCTTCGCATATCCTATTCCATGCTCTCCTGATACTAATCCGTCTAATTCAATAGACTTTTTATACATACATTGGAATATATCCTTTAACTTTTTCTCCCATTGTTCCTGTGATAAATCATCTCTTAATACATATACATGTAAGTTTCCATCTCCAGCATGTCCAAAACTCCTAATTCTTACATTAAACTGTTTTTGAAGTTCATCTGTATATTTAACAAACTCTGCAACTCTATTCCTTGGAACAACAACATCACATTCATCCATTTCTGTTGTAGTTGCCTTTACAGCCTCAAGAAAGGCCCCTCTAGCTGACCACACTGCTTCTTTTCTTTCATCCGTGTCTGATATATAAACATCTAAAGCCCCTTCATCCAAGCATATTTTAGCAACCCTATCATAGTCTTTTTCTATATCTTCTCTGCTATTTCCATCAAATGTTAGAAGCAAATACGCATCTGAAGAGTTATCCGGAAACTTTTTACCTAAAAACTCTTCTGCAGCTAATATAACTTCTCTTTGCATAAATTCTATAGCTGTTGGTATTGATTTTGATTTTATGATCTTAGGAACTGTATTTATTGCTAGTTCAAGATTAGGAAATGGTATTAGCAAGCTTATTGCTTTTTTAGGTAATGGTAATAATTTTAGCACAGCCTTTGTTATTATTCCTAAGGTTCCTTCTGATCCACATATTAAATCTTTTATGCTATATCCTGAGCTATTTTTAACAACTTTTCCTCCAACCTCTATAACTTTTCCTGTAGGAAGTACTACAGTAAGCCCTCTCACATAATCTCTTGTTACTCCATATTTAACAGCTCTCATTCCACCAGCATTAGTGTTAATGTTTCCACCTATTGTAGCTGACTTTTCTCCTGGATCTGGTGGGTAAAATAAATCATACTCTTCTACAAACTTTCCTATTTCCATTAATAAAACACCTGGTTCCACCGTTAATGTCAAGTTTTCCTCGTCTATTTCAAGTATTTTATTCATCTTAGTCAAATTAATCATTATTCCGCCATGAATTGGCACTGATGCTCCAACAAGTCCTGTTCCAGACCCTCTAGCTACCACTGGAATATTTTTTTCATAGGCATATGCCATTATCTTTGATACTTCTTCTGTACTAACAACTTCAACTACAGCCTCTGGCATTTGGCTTATTCCACCTAATTCATCGTGGCTAAAATCTTCGTTTATTTCATGTCCTATAGCAACTCTATCCTCACCAAGTACTTCTACTAAAAATTCTACGTCTCTTTGGTCTAGTTTTTTATATTCCTTGTTTTCACAATTACATATCATTTTCACTACCTCCTTACTGATATTTTAAGCTATTCCTTTTCCTTCTTTTATATTACTTATTAATCTAGGAATTACTTCATACACATCTCCTACTATTCCATAGTGAGCTACATTAAATATAGAAGCTTTAGGATCTTGATTTATGGCTACTATACAATCCGAATTATTCATACCTGCTGTAAATTGAACTGCTCCAGAGATTCCACAGGTAATTATAAGTTTAGGTTTAACAGTTCTTCCGCTCAGGCCTATTTGCCTCTTTGCATCTACCCATCCAGCTTCAATAAGTGGTCTTGTTACCGCCAATTGTGCACCAAGTAATTCAGCTAATTCTTTTATCATATCTAAATCCTTTTCAGATTTTATACCTCTTCCAACTGCTACTATTACATCTGCGTCAGAAATACTTTCTTCAACTTCTTTCTGTGTTACTTTTAATACATTTATATTGGATTTTAACTTATCTTTCTCTATATAGCATAAGTTAACTTTTCCAAATATTTCTGAAGTCCTTTCTGGTGCATCCATAACCTTATATCTAACTGTTGCAAGCTGCGGTCTATTATTTGGATTTATGATTTGAGCCATTATGTTACCACCAAAAGCTGGTCTTATTTGTACTAAATCTGTGTTATCTTTCATATCAAGTATTGTACAATCTGCTGTAAGCCCAGTTTTGAATCTTGCTGCAACCCTTGGCGCTAAGGATCTCCCAACTGTTGTGGCCCCAACTAGTAATGTTGACGGTTTTACTTTGTTTATAAAATCCTCCATAGCTGCTGTATATGGTTCTATTCTAAAATCTTTCAATTCTTCGTAGTCATATAGGAAAACTTCATCTACTCCATAATGCAAAATTTCCTGTGCTTTGTTCTTAATATTATATCCTACAAATACTGCATATACTGGATAGTTAACCTTAGCTGCCAATTCTCTTGCTTTTCCTATAAGTTCAAAAGTTACTGGATGAATATCACCCTCTACATGGTCTACATAAACAGCAACACCCTTCCACAAATTTTTATCTATCTTAACAATTTCCTCTTCTACAAATTCTATGACCCCAGCTGGCCCCTTTTTAACACAAAGCTTGCACATTTTACAGGCCGCACTTACTTCTATTTTTCCATCTTTATTCTCTATTGCTCCAAAAGGACATATTTTTACTAATTCATCTATAACTAAAGAATTTAACTTCTCCTGATTTACAACTAATTTACCCAATTTCCATTCCCCCAATTTTTCAAATATAATATTCTACTATGAATATCCATAATTCTAATATATTAATAATGTTATTTATGCATTCGCTACCGTCCATAAGACTCCGGTTTTTAAAGCTATGAGTTAACGGCTGCTACTGATTGGATCAATTCATCTAATACTTCTTATTAATATTAGTTAACTTTTACACAAATTTAAGTTCTTTAAGTTTAGTAGACAACTTTTCTGCTAATTCTGCTCCAGATCCAGTCCAAGTTTCCTTATCAGTGTTTACTGCTGGTGGGAATATCCTTTCAACCTGTGTTGGTGAACCATTCAATCCATATCTTTTTTCATTTTGATCTTCAAAGTCTTTTAGACTTAACATTTTAACTTCTCTATCTTTTGTCTGTATTTTCTTTTTATAGGATGGAAGTCTTGGTTGGAATATATCTTTTTCTACTGTTAGTAAGCATGGGTACTGTACTTCCGCTAACTCTATGGTATTTGGCATATCCATTTCTACTACTATTGATTTATCTTTTACTTCTTCTATTTTTATTACATTTGCTATATGAGGCATTCCTAAATATTCAGCCATTTCTGGTCCAACTTGAGCAGTATCCCCATCTGTTGTTTGCTTTCCACATAATATTAAATCAACATTTCCCATTTGTTTAACTCCTTGTGATATGGTATAAGATGTTGCTAAAACATCAGCTCCAGCAAATTTTCTGTCTGAAAGCAGTACTCCTTTATCTGCTCCCATCATGTATGCTTCTTTAATTATATCCGCAGCTTGTGGTGGACCCATACTTATAACCTTTATAGTACCCCCTATCTCTTCCCTTATCCTTAAAGCTGTTTCAAGGGCATACAAGTCATAGGGATTCATTTTGGAATCTACACCATCTCTCTTTAATACTCCAGTTACTGGATCTACTTCAACTTTTGAAGTTCCTGGAACTTGTTTTATACATACTAAGATATCCATATTTATACCTCCAAATAATTTATAATTTTTCCATATTAATAAGTAATAATCTCAATAAAATTATTTATCCGATGACTACCCGCTCTAATACTCCCATCTTTAATGAAACTCATCTTCCTTAGGTCAGATGAGTACTCACAGAGTAATCGACCATATGAAAATCACAGATTTTGGCTCTCTAATTAACTGAGAGTAAAGAGCGGCTACGTCCCTGGATTCGTTCAACTAAGAATCAGGTAGGGGCAAAACCCCATCTGATTCAAGTTTCACTTTATCGTATGTTCAAGTTTTATATCATTCTGCGTAAAAGGTAGGATTACAAAACGTTTTCACGACAATTAAAAAATATAAACTCCTTTGAAGATTAATTTATCTAAATAGGTACTTTTGTATTGGTAATATGGTCTTACCAGTTGATATTTATATATTATCATACAATTTATGAAATTTCTACCATTGTTATGGAAATAACATAATATTTTTTTACATAAATAACGCCTATATAAAATTATTAATATTTATACCTGATAAATATATTTTTATAATAAAATTTATTTATTTTTACATAAAAATATGATAATTATTTAACACATTATAGTAAACCATTAAAAAAATATCAACTTGACTTTCTTTTCATCTAGTTGATATTTAAATTTACCTTGTTATTTAACTATTTAAGAATATAATAATTAGTAAAATCTAAATGTTTTTTCATGGCATCCGCAGCTTTTTCGGGATTATGATTTCTTAGTGCCTCATATATATCCCAGTGTTGTTTAGCAAGGACTTCTATATTTTTTTCATCTACAATTATCTTTTTTCTTGCATCTTCAATAAATGAATCCATTAAACCAGATATGGCATTAAATATATTAAGTATTAGAAAGTTCCCAGAGGATTGTGCAATCTCATAGTGAAACTTCTTATCTATCTTTACATTATCATTTTCATTTTTTGTATTTTCAAATGCCTTTACCAAAATCTCCAAACTTTCAAGTTCTTTATGTGTAATTTTTTGTGCCGCTATTGATGCTGTTTCTACTTCAATAATTTTTCTTACTTCAATTATTTCCATTGGGTTACTTTCTTGTAACATAAACATTATAGATAGAGGCTCAAAGAGACTATTTTCAAATTCCTGTCTAATATAATTACCTTCACCTTGTTTACACTCTACTAAACCAATTATTTGAAGTGCTCTTAAGGCTTCCCTTATAGAAGTTCTACTAACCTGAAGATGCTCTACAAGCTCTCTTTCTGAAGGAAGTTTATCTCCTCTCTTTAGGGTTCCATCTACAATCATATGCTTGATTTGTTCAATTACCTGTTCATAAACCTTTGTATTCTTTATTGGACTAAACATCTAATCAAACCCCTTATCTATCTATAGTTTCGTATAATGCTAATTAATTTCAACTTATTAATAAAAATAATTATAAAATAATTAGTTGAAATCACATATTCTATAGTTAATAATACATTATAACCCTAATTTTTTAAAGATTAAAATACAAAAGACTTGCTTTAAATTTTTAAATTTAAAGCAAGTCTTTTGTATCATTCATTGACTTCATCTTTATTTTTATATACCACCTTACTCCAGTTTGTATATATGTGAAATAAACTTACTACATCTTGTTCATTATATAGCAAAATTTTTTCTTTTTTCTCTTGTGGCATTCTATCTATATATTCTGAGTCTTTAATAATTTTGCTAAAAGTTTTTGCGAGATTTGAGCCACTTATAATTTCACTATCCCTAAAGATACAAAACTGTTTTTCTAATGCCTTTAGCCCTATACATTCATGTTTATCTTTCTCATACTGTTTTTGCAAATCAATTTGTACAAAATAATTGTCTATATTTAAGTCAATATTATATTTTTCAAAAAGATATTTTATAACTGTAAAATCATTATTACCTGAAAAGGTAATTATATATTTTTTATTATATTTAGTTGACATTAAGTAAAAATAATCTTTAGCAAGCTTTAGTATTGCTTTAGCATCATTTTTATTTTCTATCATATACTGAGTTACTTTTAACTTGTTTTCATCCTTGTCAAAGTAGCAACATCCAAAAACACCTATACAAATAGGTTTTTTATATATATAATGCTCTAGATCGAAAAATACAGCATCCTCATATATACAACTATTTCCATCTACAGTCAACGGGTATTCTGCTAATACTCTATCTACATCTATACAATTTTGTCTTTCTATCACTATACCACTCTTTTCTAACTAAATTCTGTAAAGTACTATGATGTAATACTATGTTACCTAATATTATAAGTTGGTATTTTATAAAGAGCAACTTTCAATGAACTTAAAGCCAAGACAGCTAGAGTTATAATTTAGCAGTTTATAGAATTATATAGAGCTTTATACTAATTTACTTATCTATATTATACTTATACTAAAAATTATTTATACAATCCGGCTTTAGATTATATACTACATCTTTTCTCTCTACAATGATTTGAATTCTTTCTTTCATCTCACTATCACTTAATACCTTTTTCAATATTTCATTTGTTGGATTAACACATACTGGATACGCCACCATCTTTAGCATATCAAAATCCCCAGAAGTATCTCCATATGCATAACTTTTTGACAAGTCTATGTGATGTTTTATAACCAGTTCATCTACTGCATTTTTTTTGCTTTGGCTATCCCACATAGGTATTACTTCACCTGTATAAACATCGTTGTTATCCCTTAAATAAACAGCTCCTCTATAATCATGGAAGCCATATTTCACAGACATCTCACTAACTAGCTCCACGGGGCTGCCTGAAACAATTATTATCTTGTGTCCTTTATCCTTATGCCATTTTATTTTATCTCTTGTGTGAGTATATACTCTATCACCTTTCTGGGTCACTACAGTTTTAGCAATAAATTCAACCTGTGACTTATGAAGTCCTTTTATAGCTTCAATATATATATCCGCCATCTTTAAAAGATAATCATCATAGTTTCCTTGCCTTTTGTCCCATTTTTCATATTCTGGTTTAACTTCTTTATACCATCTTTCTGGAGGTATTATTTCATATTTAACCAACTTCTTAAATACTTCAGTAATTAGTCCTTCTCTATATAAGGTACCATCAATATCAAAAAAAGCTGCTGTATTCATACTCTCCTCCTTCAATTGTAATATATTATTGATTATAATTTTATTCGGTAATTTATACTATTACAATAATATATGCAGTTACAATTAAAACATTGCAGGTAAATATATTGTTAAATTAATTATATTATTTTAACACTTTATCCCATGACTAACTACTTCAATACTCCTATCTGATTCAAATTTCACTTTATTTAGTAAATTTTTTATATACTATGTTTCCTACGCTTTGAAGTACTTGAACAAGTACTATAAGTACAATAACAGTATAAATCATTACATCTGTCTTAAATCTATAATATCCATATTTTATAGCAACATCTCCAAGTCCGCCTCCGCCAACTGCTCCCGCCATAGCTGAATATCCAACTACACTTATTACTGTTAACGTTATTCCAAGGACAATAGAGGGCATTGCTTCTTTTAACATAACCTTGAAAATTATTTGAATATTGCTTGCTCCAAAAGATTTTGCTGCTTCTATTACTCCAGGATCCACTTCTTTTAAAGCTGATTCTATTATTCTAGCTGCAAAAGGTGCTGCTGCAATAGTTAAAGGCACTATAGCTGCTGTTGTTCCAATAGTTTTTCCTACTAAAAGCTTTGTAAAAGGGAAAATAGCTATCATGAGTATAATAAACGGAAATGATCTTAATAAGTTAACTACTACATCCAAAACTTTGTGTACAGCCATATTAGGCGTTAATCCTCGTTCATCAGTAATTACTAATAAAATGGCTGGTATAAAACCCGCTAATACAGCAAATATAGTTGAAACAGAAACCATATACAGTGTTTCCTTTAATGCAGGATATAATACTTCGCTAAATATCATTTGTTTCTACCTCCCAAGCCATAGATTTTGATTCTAAATAATTACATATATTTTTTTTATGTTCTTCATCAGTATTAATAACTAAGCTTCCAAGTACATCATCTCTAAACTTCTCTAGTCTTCCCCAAACTATGGAAAAATCAATATTAAGCTCTCTTGCCATTGATGTAATTACACAGTTTCCACTGGTTTCTTTAGGGAAGAATATTCTTATGTTTACACCTTTATCTGGTAGAGTCCTATCTTCACCCAACAATCTTTTTAAGCTAGCATCTGGTTTTAAAAATAATTGTTCAACTTCTCCAACACTTTTTACCTCTCCATCATCCATAATAGCAATCTTACTACATATTTCTTTTATTACTTCCATTTGATGTGTTACTATAACTATAGTTATATTTAACTTTTCATTTATTGTTTTTAATAGTTGTAATATAGATTTAGTTGTTTTAGGATCAAGTGCAGAAGTTGCTTCGTCGCAAAGTAATATTTTAGGATTCAATGCAAGAGCTCTAGCAATAGCAACTCTTTGCTTTTGCCCACCACTTAATTCTTTCGGCATACTATTTAACTTATCATTAAGTCCTACTAAATCTAGAAGCTTTTCCACTGTTTCCTTAATTTCATTTTTACTAATACCCCATACTTCTAAAGGTAGAGCTACATTATCAAAAACATTTTTTCTCTCTAAAAGGTTAAAATTTTGAAATATCATACCTAAGTTTTTTCTGAAAGCTCTCAAATCTTTCCCCTTTAGGTCCTTTACTTCCTTGTCCATAACTGTTATACTTCCTTCATTGTAGGACTCTAACCCATTTAAGCATCTAAGCAATGTAGATTTTCCAGCACCACTATGTCCTATAATTCCAAATATCTCGCCTTCCTTTATCTCTAAATCTACATTTTTTAATACAGGCTTATTTGAAAATGCTTTATTAACTCTATTAATAGTTATCAATTAATTTTCCTCCTCTTTATAATGTAACCTATGTAATATTAGTTGAATCTTACAAATATTAATTATTTGAACAAAAATAAAAGCCAGAGAAAAACCTCAGGCTATAAATCCACTGTTTCCTCTCATCTCTCAGCTTGCGCTGCTGGAATTAGCACCAACGTATTACTGAACTAAATAATACTGGTTGCTGGGTTTCATAGGGCCAGTCCCTCCGCCTCTCCTGATAAGTTTAAGACTAATATATTAAATTTATTACGCCTCATTATAGCAATATGCATTTTTTTTGTCAACTCTTTTTTGAGTAATTTCGTATTATATCAACTTTTAACACTATTCATATATAAAAACAAAATATTATACAAAAAATAATTAACAAATTAATTTAGTTAATATTGACATTCTAAATGAAAGATGATATCATTAAAACATAATAAATGATAATGATTTTCATTACGAGGTGGTAAAAATGAGTATTTGTGATTTAAGACCTGGCGAAAAGGCTTTAATAGAAAACATATCTGGAGATGAAAGATTGGCTAAAAGGCTGCTTGCTCTAGGTTGTATTGAAGGTACTGAAGTAGCTTTAAAACAATCTGCCCCATTGGGTGATCCTTTAATTATAAACTTAAGAGGTTTTGACCTAGCTATACGTAAAAACGATGCAAAAAATATACTTGTAAAAAATTTGCCTTAAAAATATGTTTTAAACAGGAGGACGAATATGATAACTGCAGCATTACTTGGCAATCCCAATGTTGGTAAAACTTCTCTTTTCAACACGTTAACCGGATCAAATCAATATGTTGGTAATTGGGCCGGGGTTACTGTTGAGAGAAAAGAAGGCATTGTGGATAGTAAAATAAAAATTATAGACTTACCTGGCATTTACGCTATGGATACTTACTCAAATGAAGAAAAGATATCAAAAGAATTTCTCTTGAGTGGAAACGCTGATGTAATAATTAACATAGTTGATGCATCTAATTTGGATAGAAATCTTTATTTGACAACTCAACTTAAGCAATTTAATAAACCTGTCATATTAGTATTAAACATGATAGATGTTGCTAAGTCAAAGGGTATGACAATAGATTATACTTCACTAGCTAAGCAATTGGGTGTTACAGTAGTTCCAATTGTTGCTTCTAAAAAACAAGGTATTGAAGATTTAAAGAAAGTACTTAATGAAACCACTTTTTCAGCTTCAAAAATTACTAATAACTATAATTTTAAAAATGAAAAAGAAACCTATGATTACATAAGTTCAATACTAAAAAATTGTTTGTCATATAATAATAAAGATAAAGTTTCCCCAACAGAAAAGATTGATAAAATTGTACTTAACAGGTTTTTAGCTTATCCTCTTTTTTTAGCTATACTGTTCTTGATTTTTAAATTTACTTTTACTTGGGTAGGACAACCAATTGCAGATTTGTTTAGCAATTTCTTAGACTCTAACCTAGTACCTTACTTAAACAGTCTCTTATCAAGCACTAGCCCTTGGTTCAGTTCTTTACTAATTGATGGTATTATAGGCGGAGTAGGTTCCGTTATAGTGTTTTTACCTGTTATTCTTGCATTGTTTTTAGGTATATCCTTTTTAGAGGATAGCGGGTATATGGCTAGAGCTGCTTTTATAATGGATAGACTAATGCGAAAGATGGGATTATCAGGTAAGGGATTTATTCCTCTTATAGTTAGCTTTGGATGCTCTGTTCCAGGAATAATGTCTGCGAGAACTTTAGAAAGTGAGAAAGATAGAAAACTTGCTGCTTTGTTATCTCCACTTATGTCCTGTAATGCACGACTTCCTGTTTATGCCTTATTTGTATCAGCTCTCTTTCCAGGTAAAGAAACAACTGTAGTCTTTTCTTTATATATTCTAGGAATTTTAATAGCTTTTATTATAGGAATTTTATTTAAAAATACTTTATTTAAAAAAGATGAAGAACCTTTTATTATTGAGCTGCCAGAATATAAATTGCCATCCTTTAAAAATGTTATTCTGCATACCTGGGATAAAGGCAAGGGTTTTTTAAAGAAGGCAGGAACTATAATCTTTTCTGTATCTGTTCTCGTTTGGTTTTTATCTAATTTTAATTTTTCTGGTATGACAGAAATAAATAATAGTATTCTAGCTGCTATAGGAAAATTTATAATGCCAATATTTGAACCTCTAGGTATAGGATCATGGGAAAATTCTGTTTCTCTTCTAACAGGAATTATGGCTAAGGAAGTAGTTGTTGGTACTATGGGTGTTATTTATGGAGGAGATTTAAATTCAATATTACCTCATCACTTTACACCAGTTGCAGCATATACTTTTATGGTTTTTGTATTACTATATACCCCTTGCATATCTGCAATTGCTACCATGAAGAAAGAGTACGGAAAAAATATGGCTATATTTTCAATGGTTTATCAGTTTGTGTTAGCTTGGGTTGTATCCTTTATAGTGTTTAGAATTGGTTCTCTTCTTGTTTAAAATATGGAGGTGTTAGTATGGGAGTGGAAATTACTATAACTGCAGTTATAGTCCTTTCAGCAGTATATATCTTTTATAAAAATTTAAAGAAAAAAGCCTCTGGCAAATGTGATTGTGGTTCTTGTTCAAGTCACTGCAATGATTATCAGAGACATGAATAAAAGAAGCTGTCCCAAAAGTGTATTTTGAGACAGCTTCTTTCATTCATTATATTTAGAGCTTTGTATAAAGTATCTTCAGCATTTAATCTTACTACATCAGAATGCATTATTTTATTAATCATAACTATCCCCCTTAAATACATTATAACATTATACAATAATGTTATATAAATATCTAAAATATGCTATGATATTTTGTCCATAATTTGCTAATACCTATACAAATATAATGAATTATGTTTTTAGTAACTGTTATTAATTATATTGCCTAACTCATCACAGTCTCTGCAGCCCTTTAAAATATAATCTATGGTTCTTGAAGCTGCTTTTTTGGATATTCTTTCTAAGTCTGCATCTAATAATATGTTATTTTTTTTAAGTAGGCTTTTCAAATATTTTAACTGTTTTTCTGTTATACCGTCTTCTCTAAATAAGCTGCGATTATTTTCTATTTTAAAAATAAACTCATGAATTTTAGGAAGATTTAATACATCTTCATAATTATGAAGCAATATTGTATTTTTTAGTTTTTCTTCTAGTGTTACAAGAAATTCCTTATAGAGGTCAACACTTATGCCGCCATCTATTTGATCTTTTCTATCTATACCTATGTGCTTCTCTACAGTTTTAAGATTACATCTTTCCATACCAAGTTGTTTATAATAGGGTCTTATTAATCTATATAAATCTATATGATAACTAGGTGATTCAAAAATAATACTGTTTTTCTCCATTCTTCTTCTTATAAAGGGTTCATCAAAGGCTATTCCATTATAAGAACACCACTTGTTATATTGTTTTAAATCCAAGCCAAAACTATATAATATTTCTGCTTCATTTTCTAAGTTTTCTGCAAAATATTGTTTTATAATAAAAGTATTATAATCATGAAAGTATCCAAAAGATATGAGAATTATACTATCCTCATCTTTATCAAAACCAGTAGTTTCTATATCGAAATATGCAACTTCTTGCATATGATATGTTTCAAATATATGTTTGTCAATACTTAAAGTACCTTTATAGTCCCTAATATACATTTATAGTCCTCCAAATCTCAGCTTCTAACTTACACTATTTATTATATAATAATGCTAGTAATTTGAAAATACTATAATAATAGGCATATAGAGTATGATTATACACTATATGCCTATTATTAATTTAAAAAATAATTTTATTTACATTTTTTCAACAACTTCTAAACCTATTAAATTTAAACCATTTTTTAACACTTGGCATGTAGCTTCTACTAGCTTTAATCTAGCTTTTTTAGTTTCCTCATCCTTTGCATTCATTATACTGTGTGCATTGTAGAACTTATTGAAGCCTTTAGCTACCTCAATTATATATCTTGTTGCCATAAAAGGTTCAAGTCTGTCTAATGCACCTAAAATGGCTTTATTAAAGCTTTCAAGTGATTTAGCTAGTTCAAATTCTTCTTTAGAATCCAACTTACTGTAGTCTACATCCCCAGTTATTTCTCCAGCTCTTCTAAGTATACTCTTTCCTCTTGCATAACTATACTGAACGTATGGACCTGTTTCACCATCAAAGCTTAACATTTCCTTCCAATCAAACACAATATCTTTTTCTCTGCTATTTTTTAAATAAGTAAATATAACAGCTCCTATACCTATCTTTTTCGCTACTTCTTCTTTATTTTCTAAATCTGGATTCTTTTCATTTATTACTTGTAGTGTTTTTTCAACAGATTCATTTAAAAGGTCTTCTAGGAATATTACATCTCCTTTTCTTGTGGATAGCTTTTTATCTGCAAATCTAACAAGACCAAAACCTATATGCTTACAGTCATCTGCCCATTCTTTTCCCATAAGCTTTAGGGTAGTAAACACCTGTTTAAAATGAAGAGATTGGTCAATTCCAACTACATATATACATTTGTCAAAGTCATAAGTATTTTTTCTGTAGATTGCCGCAGCTAAATCACGAGTTGCATAAATAGTAGTTCCATCTGCTTTTTTTACAATACAAGGAGGCATATTAAAGTCATCAAGCATTACAACTTTAGCACCGTTACTCTCCACTAGTATTTCTTTTTTATCTATTTCTTCTATTACTGCATCCATTTTATCTGTGTAAAAACTTTCCCCTGCATATGAATCAAATTCTACATTAAGCATATTATAGACTTTTTTAAATTCTTTTAAACTTAAGTCTTTAAATCTCTGCCAAAGTTTAGTTTCTTCTTCAGAACCCTCTTCTAATTTTTTAAAATACATTCTTCCTTCATCTTCTAATGCAGGATCTTTTTCTGCTTCGTCATGAAACTTAACATAAATTCTAAGCAATTCTTTTATAGGATCCTTCTCTAGTGCTTCATCATCACACCATCTTTTATAAGCTGATATAAGCTTTCCAAACTGTGTTCCCCAGTCTCCTAAGTGATTTATTCGTGTACAATTATACCCTTGAAAATCTAACATTTTATATAAAGCATTACCTATAACTGTAGTGAATAAATGACCTACATGAAATGGCTTCGCAATATTAGGTGATGAATATTCAATGATCATATTTTTTCCAGTTCCTATATCTGAAGCACCATAATTATTTCCTTCTTTTAAAATCTTCTCAATTGTTTCCTTTGTGAACACGGTTTTATCTACAAAAAAGTTTAAATATGGTCCTAGATTTTCTACTTTATCAAATCCATCTTTATTTATTTTATTCTTCAGTTCTTCCGCTATTATATTTGGAGCTTTTCTTAAAGCCTTAGATAACTGAAAACAAGGAAAAGCATAATCCCCCATATCAGGTTTTGGTGGCAGTTCTATAAGTTTTTCTATAAAATCTAATTCTAAATCCACATTTTCTTTTATTCTCTCTGCAACAACCTTTTTATAATCCATTTATTTACCTCCAAATGTTTTAATAATATAAAAAATCCGTCTCTATATACTAGAGACGGACAATATCCGCGGTACCACTCTTGTTGACTAAGCTATAAATCTTAATCCTCTTAAAACTTTAACGCAGTAAACGTCTTACTGATAAACTAACAAAGCTTTGCTTTACTAATTCTTTTTCATAAGATTCTCCGAGACTCTCTTCCTTGTTAAATCCCTTGCAGGCTCCCACCATCCCTGCTCGCTGAAACAATTAAGGTTTTTAATAAATACTCTTCTCTTCAACGAATTTTTAATATAATTTACACTACATTATATTACTACTTTCTTTATTTTGTCAATATTATTTTTTTAGTTTATCACTCTTATTCAAAGCGTAACGTGCAAACTGTTTTTAATTTAGAAGCTTTATATGTTGCTAATATACCAAATATAATACTTAGCTTGTCTTACTACCTAATAATCCTGTAAGTTTATAGGCTAAAAGAATTTTAGTGTTTCCTATTATTAATTAAAGAGAGTTAGAAAAACTAACTCTCTATCATAACTGGAGAAAAATCGGATTCATACATATATGCTGTAATGAAATGTAGATATGCTGATGGATTTTTATTTACTGTTGATCCAAAAGCCTTAAATTGTTTCTTTACAATACCTCTTAGTTTACTGTCATTAGTAATCTTATAAAGCCTAATCATATTTAAGGTAGCTACAGAGTTTCCTGATGGTATAGCTCCATCATAGATTTCTTTAGGTCTAATTATTAACTGCTCATTATCAGTTCCGTACAAATATAAACCTCCATGTTCCTCATCATAAAATAAATCTAACATTTGTTTATTTAAACTTACAGCTTTCTCTAAATATTTGTCATTAGAATTAGCTTCGTATAGTTCTATAAGTCCCCAAATTAGAAAAGCATAATCCTCTAATACTCCTAGATTAGCTGCTTCTCCATCCTTATATCTTACAAGCAATCTATTGTTCTTACTAACTAATTTATCTAGTATAAAATCTGCAGTCTTCTCTGCTATTTCAACATATCTTTCATTTTTAAAAATTTTTCCTGCTGCTGCAAATGCAGCAATAGCTAAACCATTCCAAGAAGTTAAAATTTTTTCATCCCTAAATGGATGAATTCTCTGTTCTCTATATTTATATAGAGAACCCCTTATATTTTCTAAGATTTTTACTAAATCTTCATTTCTTGATAACTTATCTATATCCTTATCTATTAGATTAGGAATGTTTTTACCTTCAAAGTTTCCATTTTGCGTGATACCATAAGTTTCACAAAATATCTTAGATTCATCTTCATCTAGGATCTCCCCTATTTCCTTTTTATTCCAAACATAGAATTTTCCTTCAACACCCTCTGAATCCGCATCTTCTGCTGAATAAAATCCGCCTTCTTTAGAATACATCTCATCTAATAAATAAGTAAAAATTTTTTCGGCTATTTCCTTATACAGGTGCTTTTCTGTCAACTTATACGCTTCGGAATATATCAAAGCTAATAATGCATTATCGTATAACATTTTCTCAAAATGTGGTACCAACCATTTTTCATCAGTTGAGTATCTAGAAAAACCAAATCCGATATGATCAAAAATTCCACCTTTATACATACCTTGCAGTACTTTCTCAATCATATCTAGAGCATCTTTATCTTTTGTGTTATTATAATATCTCATCAAGAAATATATATTATGAGGCGTAGGAAACTTTGGTGCTTTACTAAAACCACCATACTTGTTCTCAAAATAATGTTTTAATATCTGAAAGCTAGATTCTACAATATCTTTATCAAAATCTTCTTTAGTATCTTCATCTATATGTGAGTGCCTTAACATTTCTTGTATCATATCATTACTTGTTTCAATAACTTTATTTTTATCTTTAATCCATATATTATAAATAGAATTTAAAAGCTCTATTAAGCCATGATACCCATGTTTGCCCTCCTTAGGGAAATAGGTACCAGCAAAAAACGGTTTTTTATCAGGAGTCATAATAATAGTTAAAGGCCAACCTCCGCTTCCTGTATAAGCTTGGCAGAAACTCATATAAATGCTGTCTATATCTGTTCTCTCTTCCCTATCTACTTTTATAGATATAAAATTTTTATTCAGTATTTCTGCAACCTCTTCGTCTTCAAAGGATTCTCTTTCCATTACATGGCACCAATGGCAAGTTGGTTTCTATAACCAACGTCATGAGTACCCAATAGACAAGAAGATCGGCTTATCTTCATTTTTTGCTTTTTCAAATGCCTCTTGACTCCAAGAAAACCAATCAACAGGATTATAAGCGTGCTGTAACAAGTAAGGCGACTTCTCGTTTATTAATCTATTGGGTACAACATTTTTGTTAGTCATTATATCACCTTCTTTCTATAAATATTATAATCCTTAGTATGCCCTAAAAATAAAAGGATACTACTAGTATTCAGTAGTACCCTTTTAGACTATAGTAATTTACCAATTTCACTTTAATATAGATTGTTCTTTTATTACATAATACAATTTAAAAATTTTTCTTATATAAAAAATCTTTAAACTGGGCAATTGTATATAGTCCTAAAAGTACAACCATAGGCTCTTCATCCTTTGTTTCTACTATGGAAAAAACCACTCTATTTTGTGCATCTATCTTATATTCCCAAAGGTTTGAACTTTTAAGCCCTTTTCCGACTATTTTTTTTATTTTAGGAAGTTTTAAAAAGTTGTTAATCGAATCTTCCTTTTCAAACATTTTTACAACAAGCATTAACTTATTTAACGTCTTCCTATATTGGGGAGATGTAGAATTTTTTCTTGCATCATCTATGAAATTTTCACTAATTTTAATATTCATTTCTTCCTTCCATCCTTTAAGATATTATTTAGATCAATAAGATTATGTACTTTGCTCGTATCCCCTTCAGCTGCAGCTTTTATTATCTCATCCGCAATTACATCATAGCCTTGTTTTTTTGCGAAAGCTGCAAGAGCATCATCTTCCAATTCTGCTTTCTGGGCATTTTCTTCATGGGTTTTAATGGCTTTTCCTGCATAATAAGCGCATAGATGAAAAGCACCTAATACAAATAATATTATGATAGCATACCCAAAAGTAGGCTTTGTAAATACATTTTTCCAAAGAACTAATCCCTTAGAAGAATCAGTAATTTCGGCAATTAACGCACTACAAATAACGCCTTCCAAAATAACTGCAACCAATGTAGCCAGAATTTTCACTGGTATAGAAAAAACTTTTTTTAATATTTCCATTTGTCCCACCCTCGTCAAATTTATCAATAACCTATATTATAAATTACTTAACTATAATACTATTAATCAAATACTTAGTTAGTGCAAAAACTTTTAGTATCATTGATTTAATCACGATTGATTATCAATAATACTAGCTCTTTTAACATATCATCATTAAAATAACCATAAAAAAGTTCTAGGCAATATTAAGTTTATATTCTTTTCTTAATACTATTTCACAATTCTCTTATAGAAAGTGTTCTTTTTCAACCCCAATTCTTTCATAGCTGCAACAGCTGTAATAGCTCCTGCTATCCATTTCTCATGCACATATTTAAAGTTAGTTGGATATTGTGCTGCTGGTCTACCAATTCCCTTGCCACCATTCTTGGCTTTAATAATTGCTATTCCTTCAGCTTGCCTCTGCTTTATGTTCTTTCGCTCATTTTCAGCCACAAAACTTAATACCTGTAAAACCAAATCACTAATGAAAGTCCCAAGTAGGTCTTTATTTTTAGTTGTGTCTAATAAATCCATATCTAGTACTTTTATGTCCGCTTTATTTCTTTCGTGATTATATTCCATTCCTGCATAATCTCTTTATAATTCCTACCAAATCTATCCAAAGATTTTATGTATAGTAAGTCACCTTCTCGTAGACATTGTTTTAATGCTTGATACTGCTGCCTATTAAAGTCCTTACCACTTACTTTATCAATGAAAATATCACGTTCATTAATTCCTAATTCCTGCATCTCTTTTAGTTGTCGCTCTATATTTTGCTCACCCTTGCATATCCAATTAACATGTAATATCTCCTCCCTATGTTAATTGTACCATAAACATAAAAATGATTATATACTGAAACAATGAATATGGAACAACTTATGAAACAAAAATCCAGTAGTAATTATGCATTTCTTTATAAATTAAAAAAAGTACCATAAACGACCGTTTATGGTACCATAGAAATTAATTAAAACAAGAGTATAAACTCTTGTTAAAGGATACTATAGGAATATTATTCATTAAACTCGATTGTTATTAATTACTTTTTAACCTTATAAGTACCACTATAATCTTCAATAATTAAATCCGTCTTTGCTAATACATTTTTGGAGTTTTTTTCTTCCACACTTAAGGTAATATTTATAGATTTAGAAAGAGTATTTGGTTTAATATAACTTATTTCTGCTACGCAAACAAACAATACAGATTCTCCTGAATTAGTTACTTCCTTTTGCGGACCATTTTTTGTATCAAACATTTCTGTATTACTATTTATTGTCCAATGATACACTATTTCTTTATTGCTACTTCCTTGCAATTTTGGCGTTAATGTTATTCCTCGAACTGATGAAGTATACTTTTCATAGGTAGCTACATCTGATTCAATTGAAACACTTAGTGGCGTATCTTCCATAGTGGCTTTTACGCTTTCTAAATTACCTTGTGATAGGGTGTTCTCATAATTGACTTGAGAATCTACTTTCTTTGCGCATCCTACAAATGAAGCCATAATACACATAACAAATACACAAATGATTAATTTTTTCATTCCTCTATTACCTCCCAATAAATACACATATAGCTAAATCTTTAAATACCGATTATAACATTATACGATTATAAACTAAAAAAAGTTTATAACAGTTTGATGGTTTATTTTTTTTAATATTCTCTGCAATCCTACTTACAACGAAATATTTTACGTTTCTGATTTTATTAAGTGTATTATAGCATAATCTCACAAAACTATGTACTTATTATTTTGTACAATAAAGAGTTTTATAGAACAAAAGAAATCCCATTACCTTTATAAGAGCTAACACATCAGTTTGTAATTTCTAACTATTTCTATGTCGAAATTTGCGGAGCTAAACTTATTGAAAAATTAACAGCATACTAATAAAATAACATATATGGGAGGTTTATGTAAAAGATTATAAAAATATACAATATGGAGGGGTAAAATGTTTAAAAATGTAAAAGTAATTAAAACTAAAATTATTACAATGCTTATAGTATTAAGTGTGGCTTCGGGTACATCTACTGTTAAAGCAACTACCAATACAGATATTGATTGGAATAACAAATTAACAAATGGCCAGGATATTTATTATTGGATTACAGATTCTAATCCTTATATTGATTCAACAAATACTGCTAAAAATAAACTTAGATATCCTTCTGGAATGTGGAATCCAATGGTGTTAAATCGTACAACTGTAAAATCATCATCTAAAATGGATATATATCAATACGATACTGCTGATCTTAGCAATGCTTATGCTACTGTTTTTAGAAAAAACAGTTCAGGGGTCTATTATGCCATGCCAATATCAGAAAAAGATAGTTATGATTGGGTTTATGGCGAAATATTCTTAAATATTCGCTACATGCAGAATTATGATGTTGATCTCAGATCAACTATTATATTACATGAAATGCTTCATGTTTATGGTTGTAAAGATATAGCTAATAGCAATTCTATAATGTACTGGCTAACACCAACTGTAAGAGCTTTAACAAGTGATGCAAATACTGTCTTGAACAATAAATATTGATTAAAATAGGGAGGAAAAAATGATGAAATTTCTAAAATCAAAGTGGTTTATAGTGAGTTCACTTTGTCTAATTTTTGCAACTATAGGTACTATATCACTAGTTAGCAATAGATTAGGTAATAATAGTGCAGTCGTTGCAAGTAATATTGATAAAAATGCAGATATCACAAATGAGACTGATAAAAAACAGTTTTATGGTAGTTTTATGACCGAAGCTAACTGGGTAGCGAATCCAAGTGAACCTAAGAATTTGCTACAATTTACAGAAGATAATGCTATAATAAAAGTAAAAATAAAATCAATTGGCGAGGCAATGTTTTTTGAAAAAACAACAGGTTTCAATAATCCACAACCATTTACTCCTGTAGAAGTGATAGTAGAAAAATCATTAGATGGACAAGATTTACACAATATAAAAACAGTTTATCTAAGAGGTGGAGATGTTAAAATATCTGATCTAATGGAAACCCTTGACCAAGGAACCATTGAAAAAATGGGACTTCATACATTAACCAAAGAACAACAAAAAACAATGTATATATCATATCAATCAGAGTATGATTACAATTTAAAACCTGGTGAAGAATATGTGCTTATTGTAGCTAAAAATTCAAATAATATGTATACTATTGTAGCTAATGGGTATGGAATTTTTAAAGAAGATGAAGAAACGACATCGGAAGTTACATCAAAAAACGTACTTACAAAAAAAGAGTTGACAGACAGAAATGGAAAAGTAGTAAAACATAAAAAGTAGAAAAAAGAATAGTCAATGGATAATAGGGTACGTTAATGATTCGAATAGTTAACGTACCCTATAGTATTGACGGAGCTAACCGACAAAGCTATGCTAAGGTATAGTTCTATCCCCCTAGTTTTAGCTACCTAATTATATGACTAATGTTTTTGGATATAATTAGCTTAACGTGGATAAAAATCTTTTGTTTCATCCATTTTGTGTCTTAACGTGGATTTTGTCGGAAGTGTTGGCGCTACCCCAATTTTAATTTTTATTTCAAGGTTATATTTTTTATTCACTACACTATCCTTTTGTTAGTTAAGTTATATATATTATTTTATTTCTTAACCATTAAAACTATAATCATACTTATGTGTTATCAACAAAGTCATGTAAAAAAATTTCAGAAACCATATTTGCTGAACTTTTTCCACTATTAAAAAGCTGCTACTGATATTTAATCTTCTGACTATGAACTCTTAATAAAAACTTAATGTATGTATAGGCTATGATCCAAACTCAATGCCAATCGCTCACTACGCCAACTTTGGTTTTACAACTAAAAAAACTTCTCTTTTTTTATATACTAAACTTTCTCTTTTTGCGGTTATCAGTAATATCGTATTATAATTCAGGGGTGTCGCCAACATTGTCGGATTATCTATTAAAAAGTATTTTATTATCACTAACGTTTAATCATAGGTAAACATTTCCATTGATTTTTTAGAATTAGCTGTTCCTAAATGGTATTTGGTAATATACATTAAGTTTGGAATATAATTCTGAGAAAAAGGGCATAAAGGCCCGTAAGCAGTAGCTTTTGGATACATATGGAATTTTTTTAGAGGTACTACCCTGATTCTAACCAAGATTTCCACTCAAAGGAACAACTATTAATATTGTCATTTAAATAATATTTTATTTTACGCTTAATTTGTATTAAGCCGAAGGCTGCAGATGCTGATTTTTCAACTAGTTTAAGCATAACAAAAGTCATTATACCTGTAATAACTTGAATCATGATTGCATTTAGGCTGTGTCCTATAAGTGTTTTAAATTTTAAGTTTTGTTTTATCCACTTGAAGAACAGCTCAATTTCCCAACGCTTTTTATATAACCATGCTATTTCTTCACTAGATAAATCAAATATATTTGTTACAAATACAATTTCCTTATTCTTAGAATCAATGATTTTTATTACTCTATAAGACTTTTTAGTTTTATACGTAGATTCTGATCCTAATTGTACTACCTGATCAGAAACAATTTTAGTTTTAGCATCTAGTAGCTTTGTTTCAGCATAAGTAACTTTTAAATCTTTAATTTTGTTGACTATAGCGTTGTCTTTTAATCTAGTAACAAAGTATTTATCTTGTGATGTAAATTTATCAAATTTTTTATAGTCAACATAGGCTTTATCAAATATATAGGTGCAATTTTTCTCATTCATTAGTTCTTGCATTTTAGTTTTATCATGATTTTTAGCATTTGTTACTATGAAGCATTCTGGTAAACCTTTATTTAAGTCAAACTTTGTGTGTATTTTAATACCAGCTTTTTTCTTTCGGAATAGAGCCCACTGATAAAAAGTTAAACACATACTGATTGTAGTAGAATCTATTAACTTTATTGGACCAAACTTTTTTAATGATTCATCTGTAGGGATTGAATTAAAAGCTTTAGATATAAGCTCAAGCATAACAGGCACAAATACTTCATAATTTCTATTATTGTTATGTCTTGATAAAGTCCCCAAGCTAACGCTTTTAACTAATAGTTTTAACCTAGGTGAAAGAGAAACAGAATCCCTAAGATCCCTTACCCCCTTATGCTCCGCAATATGAAAATATATCATAGATTCTAAATGATTCTTTGTAAAAAACTTAGAAACCTTATAGTCAGTGTTTAACTTAAATGTAGAGTATTGCAGTATTTCCCAATTAATAAAGTCTATAAATTTATGAAATAAAGTGATATAATCACCCATGATAGTCAGTAACCTCCTCTGTTTTTTTGTATTTGTGGTGATTATATTAAAACAAAGGTTACTGACTATTTTCACGTCTAATTTATAGCATTTTATAAAATTTATTCCAATTGAAATTTGTCAAAGGTAATTTGAACCAAAGATTAAACGTTAGTGATGTGATGAGCAGATTAAAGAGTTTATTATAGAGTCAATTGATGGTGATGCCATTAACTATGGATATAGAAAAATAACCTATCACTTAAGAAAGTATTACAACCTTATAATCAATCATAAGAAGGTATATAGGCTCTGTAAAGAGCTTGGTATACTTAAAGACCAAAGAGAAGAGTAATTAAACCTAAAATAAAGAAGGTCATTGCAGTTAACAGAACCGTAACAGCATCAAATCAGTTATGGGAAATGGATATAAAGTATGGCTATATTCAAGGCGAGGATAAATTTTTTTACTTGCTAAATCTAATTGATATTTTTGATAGAAGTATTATCGATTATCACATGGGATTGCACTGTGAAACTAAAGATGCAGCAGCATTACTAAGAAAATGCTTAATACGAAGGAATTTATTTGTGGAAGGAGCTAAGAAACCTGTAATAAGAACAGATAATGGACCACAGTTTGTAAGCTATAAATTCAGCGAATGCTGTGAAGAAATTGGAATAGAACATGAGAGAATACCTGTTAAAACACCAAATAAAAATGCACATATAGAATCATTTCATAGAATACTTGAAGATGATTGTTTGAAAATTAGTGAGTTTAACACTTATGCAGAAGCATATGAGGTAGTAAACGAATTCATGGAGTTTTATAACAATAGAAGAATACATTCAAGCTTAAAGTTTATGTCACCAAATGAATTTTTTAACCTTCATTTTGGAGAAAACTCTACTAATATTAAAATAAGGGTCTAATTCCAAGAAAAATGAAGAATTTATTAGGTTTTGTCCAAAACGAAGGGGTTAATCCGAAATTAATTAGCACCTATTAAAATGTTATTATAACAAAAGTCTGTATCTAAATCGATGCAGGCTTTTGTTGAGTTACAAAATCAGAATATTACGATACAAAACACCGTAAAACTCTTGTGAATAATACGGTGCTTCATAAGTTGTTCATTATTAAATTCCAATAATTATGCGAAGACTCATTACTAAACCTTATTGTTTAGTAAAACTATGTGTATATTTGATTAAAACTCTAAAATCATATCATACCATTCAGAACCACCGTGTTTGGATTTTGAAATACCTTTATTTTCAAACCCAAACTTTGAATAGTAATGAATGAGCTTCTCTTTACACGTTAAAATAACACCTTTGCGACCAGCTAATCTTGATACTTCTATCAAATGATTCATTAATTGTGGAGCAATTCCTTTTTTTCTGGATTTTTGACCTTTATAGATATAATATATCCACAATTTGAGTAAAATTCTGCAATAATATCCGAATCACCTAAATACAACTTTGTGTTGAGTGGATACATTCGGGCATAGCCTATTTATTTACCTTGTTTGATTTCCTTACATCCACATTCTAGACATTCTTTTAATTTCTCCAACTATATTATATTCCTTTTAATTCACATTAAAGAACCGAACAGAAATTCAAGCCTAATGGCATAGAGAAGCACTACAACTTTCACGGTGGTAGGGCTTTTTCTGTATTCGTTAGTACTGATTATTAAAATTGTAAAGTTGCATTGCTACGCCATCTGCCATAATCTTGAAGCCAAACTTTTCATAAAAAGCCGCATTTTTGCTCTCTTCTGGCATAATTTCAAGATATAGATAATCCTTATATTTTTCTCTAATCATTCCAATCATTGTTCCAGCAATTTTCTGTCCTTGATAATCAGGATTTACCAAAACATAGTGCATATATGCTACCATTTCGCTGTCATCCAGCACCCGTACGAGACCGACCAGTTTATCTCCATCCCAAGCTGTTAAGACTGTAGAAGAATTTATCAATGCCTTATACAATCGACTTGGATATTGTCCAGACACCCAGCCAACAGATAAGAATAATTGCTGCACTTCTTCTTGCGTGAATTTTTTTTCCTCCGTGTAAGTAATCGTCATTGGAAAATGCCTCCTTTTCCTTACTTATAGTCACATTTTTTACATTGCGTCATTGTATTTTCATTATCTTCCTTGTGATAGGCTCCAGACCATCTGCAAATACTCTGCAAAATAGGAACCACAGAATTGCCCTTCTCAGTGAGGCAATACTCCACACGAGGCGGAATCTCATCGAATGACTTTCTCTGCACAATATCATCTGCAATCAGTTCCTTGAGGGTGGATGCCAGAACAGCATCCGTGATATTGCTCATTTCTTTTCGAAGTGCACTGTATCGTAAAGTGCCTTTTTCAGCCAAAACGCATATGATTCGTGATTTCCACTTTCCACCGAAAATTTCAAGGCCATATTCAAGCGGACACCGGATGTCCTCTTCCATTTTATGTTGATACATCAGATTCACCCCCTTACAATATCCCAAGCACAATACAGCAAAAACAGGCTCAATATAAAATTGATAGGTTTGTAGTGTTTTTCGTAAATGCGCTGCATCTTAATTCCGAGAAATGCCCATGTTAGACAGGCTGTACCTCCAACGCTGACCACTCCCACACCTGCCAAAAGCAAACCGGGCAAAGTGCTAATATGGGGAACAAGATAGACCATCAACAAAGTCATAATATAAAAATAGATTTTTACATTTACAAATTGAAGAGAGAATCCCTCTCGAAAGGATGCTTGTCCATCCTTCTTATCCTTTAACGGCTTGCTCCGAAAAATATGTACTGCCAGCCAGACCATATATATGCTTCCAATATATTTCAGCACAGCAAGCACTGGTGTGAGAAAAGCGTTCAATCCATATACCGCCAAGGTACAAAGAAACTGCACACAGGCATAACCTGCACAAATGCCAAGAATTAGTCGTTTTCCTTTTTGCCAGCCAAATTGAGTTGTAGTATTTAGGGCCAGAATGTTTCCAGGGCCGGGCGTAAAAGAACAAACCAGCATATATCCTAACATTGTCCAAAAAACTGATATCGACATTTTAACCTCCTGTATTCAAACGAATGTAACACTATTATAGAGGGCTGTCTGTATATTAGCAAGTAACTATGAAATTTATTAGTAACTCATAAATTTGCGGATATCTTTTTCTCTTGGAGCGCTTGAAATATAATTATATCAGACTCAGGCAAACAAAACGAGTCATATCACAAAATTGGAGGTAACACCATGAAAGTAAATGCTTATTTGGAAATCACAATGAAAATCGAAGAAGCCAACCGTGCAGACGCTGCCAAGGTTTATACTGATTATCGGGGCCCGTTTCTGGAAACAATTGAAGGTGCTCTGGCCAAAGACCTGCTGATTCGTGACGAGGATGTTCAGGTACTTCACGGCTTCGACAGCGTAGAACACGCACAGGCTTACCTGTCCAGCGCAATGTTCCAGAATGATGTCTTCGTTGGCCTCAAGCCGCTCTGGAGCGCTGACCCGGATGTAAAGATTTATAGCGTGGCATAATTGCTTGAAACATACCGTGATTTCTCCGTGCATCGTTGTCCGATGTACGGATTTTTTATAAAAATAGCCGGGCATCCCCGACTTTCACATTTGCACCCCCTTTTTTGAGGTGCATCCCCCTTATACACACTTTTCTTTATAATTCGTAATATCTTACCAAAATGTAACTATCGTAAAACCTAGATACACGCGCCTGATATGAATATTCCTATTTAACATTTTAGTGTTATTTCAAAAGTATTACTGAAACAACCAAATAATAATACATAATATTAACATTTACAACTAATCGTTTTAATATACCTACTTGTGGTGCTGCTAATCCTGCACAATTTTCTGTATTATACATAGTATCTACCATATCATTTAGTATTTGTCTTATTTTATCATCTACCACTTCAACTTCTTTGCTCTTTTTTCTCAGTATTTCATCACTAGAAAGTCTAATTTGTCTTAATGCCATTTAAACTACACCTCTACTTTGCTGTGCTCTGGATTTTCTTTCGCTTTCTTCAAAAAGAAAAACTTCCTCTATGGAACGTCGAAATATTCTAGAAATATCATAAGCCAACCATATGGACGGTTCAAATTTTCCTGTTTCAATAGCGTTAACTGCTTGCCTTGACACCCCTACAAGTTCTCCTAATTGTTCCTGGGTTAATCCAAGAGATTCTCGAAGTTCTTTTAATCTATTTTTCATTAATAACCACCTCTGTAATGTTAACCTTACACTACCAATGTATCATTGCACTGTTTTCGTGTCAAGTAAACCTTACATAATATATAATAGATAAACTTATAATTTTATAAATAATCTTCGTTGCATCTTACAATTGTAACGCTTCATACCAGTTCCATTATCTGCTGTTACATCTTCTTCAAAAATTCTTCCTAAAGCATATCCTACTGGCTTACCTTCTAATTCTGCTATAAGTATCAAGGTGTCCTCATTTCTATTAATAAACGTTTCTTCTCCCTTACTTTTTATTGAATCAATTACAAATTCATAATTATCGTATTTACACTCATTATTATGGTTATTCCGATTAAATTTACTTAATTTAACTGCAAAGTCAATAAAAATATCTTTATCACTGTTTACCACTTGTCTTATTTCTACTTTCATAAGTTTACCTCCATTTAGTTCGCAGTAATTTACTATTGTTTAAATATCATAGAATTATCATTAATAAACTATATATAAATAGTTGAACTAATAGAAAGTTCTAAACTATAAATCTCTTCTCATCAAACTAAAACTCTGACCTGTTGGACCAACTAATGGTTGAGTTCCCATAAATAATGCAAGATTCGTAACATCTTCTGGTTTCTTAATCCATTCACCATCAATTGAAAATGATGAATTACTATCCTTCATACTGCTATTACCCATATTCGTAGATAACGCTATTGCATTCCCATTGTTATTATTAATAAAATCTGCTGTATCATCGATTTCATTCTGACTCCTTGAAAAGCAGCATACTTTTGCACCATTAGTTGCATATGATATTGCTATAGCCTTGCCTATTCCCCTTCCTGCACCTGTAACAACCGCAACTTTGTTTTCTAAAAGACTACACATAAAAAACTCCTTATGATTTATATGTAAATTTTTCTTAGTTATCTTAATTCTATCACTTCATAGTAATTTATTTTATATTATACCATTAAATTACATACACAAAAATAATAGGTACTAAAATTAATTAGCACCTATTACTAAAAGAACGTGTTTTGGAACGATTTACATTAAAATAGTATCACTTATAATAAATTAATTCAATATAAAGGAATTTTGTTGTTAGCCAATATTCATATGTTAGTAGCTAAGTTAGAATGTTGCTTGAAATGTCTGAATTGCTCTATTGATTAATTGACTTCAACTATACAATCTTGCTCTTTATTATCTTCTTTCAAAAAATCTTTGCTTCATTATTGCTCCTATATATAATAAATTTTATCTGCAATTGCTGTTATAAGTGTGAAATAAGAAACTATTTTCCGTGCAGATTATCTAGGATTAAATTCAACCAGTTACAAAATCAGGGCAATCTTAAGTGTATATTTCATATCTAATAAATTTCAATTTTCTTTAAAAACTTTTGGAATGCATTTCTGCATAAATAACAGTAAATTCTATACCCCTGTATGGATATTAATATGGCTGTGTCAACTGTGTTAACTAATGTTAGATATACAAAGAGTACTTAGCTTACATATTTTTTTACGCTTACTCATATAGCAGCCACAGTAAAAACTTTAAGTTATAAAATTGGTGACATAAAAATATCTAAAGCCTTTAGATAACTCTTAAAAACCTCTGATTTTCGATATAAGCATCCGTATCAAAATTAATTAAATCAAGAAACCATGTAAGTGCTAAAACGCTCATGCTTACATAGTTTCGATAGCTTTCTTTAATAAATTGTTTATAAAAGTAACTGTATCAAATTATATTTACATTAAACTAATAAAACATTTGTTATTTTAAGGTAAATTTGCTACATTTTATTTTTTTAGTTATCAACACACAGCACTCCACATGCCCTGTCACTCTCAACATAAAATCCTACAATGAAGTTACACCAACGTTCATAAATAGGCTATAAATGGTAAAAAGCAAACATTTATGGTTATCCCACAAAAACTATTAATACTTATTTTTAACTTTTATACCTTTTTCAAATATATTTACTATATTATCTAAAATCTCACCTTTAGTAAATTCACTTTTATTAGGATTTAGAAGTTTATCAAAAATTATAAAAGAAATTATATCACCAAGAAAAATTCTGGTAGCAAGTTTAGTATTTAAACAATCAATTATCCCTAATTCTTTATTTTTTTCTAGATATATTGATAGTCTTTCAACCATTTTATTAAAACCCTTATCATAAAGCGCTTTACCTATTTGAGGAAACTTTCCAGCTTCAGCTATTATAACTCTAATAAGATTTAATTTTTCTGGCTTAGTTAACATTTCATAATAACTATATGCTACTTCTATAAGAACCTCATGCAAATCCTGTACACCATCATCAATTGATAGCATTTTAAAATTTTCAATCACATCCTCTTCTTCAAAAATTGCTGTAAATAATTCTTCCTTATTATGAAAATATTGATATAATACGGCCTTTGAAAATCCACAAGCAGAAGCTATAGTCTCCATAGAAGTAGCATTATATCCATTCTTACCAAATAAACTTAATGCTACTTTTAAAATTTCATGTTTCTTTTCATCGTATTTAGGTCTCAATTGTTCAACTTCAGGAATATTTAAACTATCAAACAACTGTTTCTTATTTTTGTAATAAAGATATATTGTTCCTGGTGAAATTTCTGCAAGCTTTGCTATATCTATTATTTTCGTTTCTTTATAACCTTTTTGTAAAAAGACTTGCACAGCTGCTTCTTGTATTTTTTTTAATTTGTCTTCGTCCACACATATCTCCCTTCCTAGACTTTCTTATAAATTTGAAATATTTCTTTTTCTATGAATTTCCTTATTTATTTTACCATTTTTACTGAAAGAGGTTTTAAAGTAATTCAAGTTTCTAGTGATTTTAATCTTTTCATCTCAGCAATAATAAAGATTGCTGTAAGAAATGACACAATTAAATCTGAAGAGGCTCCTGCTATCCATACACCATTTTGTTGAAAAAACTTTGGGAACATGATAATTAACAAATAATCATATAAATCCTGTTGTTGAAATACTAACAGCTGAAATATTAGCCAAATTTAAAGTTTTTTTACTCGTTCATAATTTTTAGCTCCATAATTATAGACTATGAATCTTGATTAAGTGCCAATATAGGCATAAGCACTAAAAATATTACACTGTTTATTATTTCTATGACTGCTCTTGCCATATCTCCATCAAAGTTTTTCAAGCTATTATTTAAAATAATTGTAACATTACTTGAAACCAATTGCAGCAAAAATGATGACATATCTATTGCAAAAAACCTAATTTATCTCCCACATCATATCTTTTACCTTGAAACTTATAAGCATATATAGCTTCTTCACTCATTAAAGTTTTTAAAGCATCTGTTAGCTGGATTTCCCCACCTTTACCAGGCAGAGTATTTTCTAAAACTCTAAATATTTCAGGTGTTATTATATATCTCCCGAGTACTGCAATATTTGAAGGTGCCTCACTTATATTAGGCTTTTCTACAACATCCTTTAATTTATATACATTATCTTCAATATACATACCATTAACTATTCCGTACTTATACACCTCTTCATGAGGTACTTCCTGAACTCCAAGTATTGTAGTTTTATATTGATCATAACAATCCATTAATTGTTTTAAGCAAGGCACTTCACTATTTACAATATCATCACCTAACATTACTGCAAAAGGCTCATTACCTACAAATGTTCTCCCACAATTTATAGCATGACCTAATCCTTTAGGTTCTCTTTGCCTAATATAATAAATATCAACCATATTTGATATGTCTCTTACTAGCTTCAACGATATACTGTATTGTTGGTTTGTCAACTATAGGTAACATTTCTTTTGGTTGTGCCTTTGTGGCTGGTAAAAATCTGGTACCAAGTCCTGCTGCTGGTATAATTGCTTTTTTTATATTCATTTTTTCTCCCCCCGTTGAATATTATATTTTAAAAACTATATTAAAAACTTGATTTATATATATAGTTTTAATTAATAAATCACTATTTAATCGAGTAAAATGTCCATGGTTATGATTATATAATTTTTGTCCTAATAAATTCCCATATAGCCATTGCACAATCTTTCTTTCCGTCAACACTTTGAATACTCCTTTGAAATTGCTTGGCTTTCTTACTATAAGAAGGATTTTCAATAAGTTTTTTTGTTGCAGCTGCAATATTAGCTGCCGTCCATCTATTAATTGGAATACGTATACCCGCGCCCTTCAGTGCAACGTTATCTAAATTAATTTGTTGTTCTGGCTGCATAGCAACTCCAACAATAGGCGTCCCACTAGCAAGAGCTGTTTGTACTGTTCCTTGTCCTCCATGAGAAATAACAACATCTGCCATAGCATTTATTAAAGGTGCAGGTACAAATGCATCTGTAATATATAATCCTTTGCGGTTTCCTCCACAAGCTAAAGCCTCCTCTAGAGGACAAACAGCTGGTGGAGCTAAAACAACTGCGTTCCATGTGCTTCCTATCCCTGATGTTAATGCTTTAATAACTTCTAACAATTGTTTCTTGGTGCCTGAACTTCCCATGGTACAAAAAACCTTTGGTTTTCTTTCGTTTACATTAAACACACTTAAAATATTATGATCAACTTCAGCGTTACTGTCTCTTGGAGAAAACAGGGGACCAACAATTTTAAAATTTTCTGGTAACACTTGACCTTCATAAAACTCTTTAAGATCATTGATTACGGTTAAATCAGCTTCTAGCATATCACATAAATTTTTAAAAGGTTGTCCTTTAAAACCATATCTTTTTACTGCTAACTCTATATTCCTTTGATGTAAAAATGGTGCTTTCAATTTAATTGATTTTGGTACAGCTTTCATAATTCCACGTCTTATAGACAAGGGTAAATATGTTAATAGCTTCATTTGATCTGGTACATCTTTTACCAAATAGGATGAAAAGAAATCAGTATTAAGTGGAATAGGCATAAAGCAAATACTAGCTGTAGGCTTTTTCAGCATACCACGAGCTATACTAGCAAAAGGCCAAAATCCATGAATAACCAAGTCTGGCTTTAATTCTTCTAAGGCATCAATTTCGCCCTTTAATAATTTATAAGCAATTTCTTCATCACCAATAAAATTTGATCCTTCCGTCTTAAAGTCTTCACGAAAGCCTGCACCAGAAAATCTAGGTTCACATTGGTAAATAATAAAACCATTATCTATAACCTTTTGCTCAAATTTACTTCCTCTAGAAAGAAATATAATATCAACCTTATAGTTAGTTGGACAATATTCTCTAATTCCCTTTGCAATTTCTAGAGATCTAGTTACATCACCCGCATTTTTTAAAACAACAGAAAAAACTATTCGTAATGACTTGTTTTTCATTATATTACCACCCTTCATATCTGAATAAATAAAAAATAACCAGTTGGTTTTTATTTATTACTTATATGCTAATACTTATTATTTTAATTGTCAATAAGCTTTAATTTAGTTATGGATACTCCTCTTCAAGAGGAAATATTAGATATTGCATTATCCAAAATAAAAACAAATCCCAATCACATGTCTATGAACTTTCACGATAGTAGTCCAGTAATATACAACTTAAAAGATGATTTTGTTGTTAATGAATATAAAGATTTAATAGCCAGATATGAATATAATTTAGATGGTGGTATAGAAATAATTGATTATACTAGGGTGAATGATAAAGAGATAGAAGCTGTTTTAGAAGAAGATATACTTTCTTTTGAGATTAATGAATTACTAAATGATGATGGACTATATGTTATTTCTATGCAAGAAATGATCTGGAAATAAATTTGAAATTGATTTTTGCAAGAATTGATTTTAAAAAATATTAGTTATTTATTAATTGTTTTAGATAGCAATTATTTAATCCAGTTTTCGGCACTCTATACTGTGATTAAAAAACTGAAACTTATTCAGTAGAAGAGAAGAAATGGAGTTATAATAAAGAGTGTAAGATAGTCTGTGTAAACTCCAATATGTTCGGCTTTCTGTGTCTACAATGCTATACCAACACCAACAAAGATGTAGTATTATGTCTTGGACCAATGTACCATCTTACATATGTAAAATATTATCCTATTATGATTCCGTTTTCATTTATTGGATATACTTAAAAGAGTTTTTGAAACTTCTCTAAGTATATCCAACGTAAAAATTTTTTCTAATTTTATATTAGTTATATTTTATAATTGTGTAAATTAATAATATTAGCCCTATCAACAAATCCTGCATTAAACCATGGGAATTCTGTAATTACGTTTTCTATTGATTTTGATAACCATCTAACATAAGGATCATATATATAATTCATTAAATTTTCGTCATCTATGTGATAAAAAGAACATAAGTCAAATTCTCTAGATCCTAGTATTATAACACTAGAAAAATGGTAAAATATTAGAGGTGAATCATCTACATACACAACATTATTCAACTTTGAAACTTTATAATTTTTTATATTCCAAAACGCAGCATTTACTCCAATAGAGTTTACTATATGAACATTTTTAAATATATTTGGCCATTCTTCTACATATCTTTGGTCTCCAAAGGTTTTATTGATTGTATCATATTCAATAGTGCATTTTTTTAAACAGCTATCCCCCCAAAGTCTTACTGCAGATTTTGCTTCATTATTATTTTTAAATCCTACAAATCCTGTATTATATAACCCACTTAATTCATAATAATTATTAAATTCTTTAGAATTTCTATGATGTGTCAAAAAAATTGATGCATTAGGATTTTCATTAAAAATATAATCTATATTGAAAAAAAAGAATAAATCTGCATCTAAATGAGCATAATATTCTGCATTATCATATTTATTCATAACATAATATAAGAAAATAGGTTTTAGTGTCCAACAATATTCATGAAATATCCTATTAGCTTTAGCTAATGCTAGGTCAAAATTATTTCTTTCTATATCTTTTAGTTGGATTAAGATTACATTTTTAAAACCTATTTTATTCAGCATATGGTAAACAGAGTCATCCATACATAAAATAAACAATTTGAAATCACTGCAACATCTACATAAAGAAATATACATTGGTATAGATTTAAATAGATTACTTTCCGATAAGATCATGGAAAAATGATATTTTCTCATAGTTATCCCCCCCTTCAATATTTTTTAAAATTTAATAATAAACATTATAAATTTCTCTTATTAAAGCTAACATAGCTTCTGTAAAATATTTAATTCCAAATACATCTCTTAAAATTATAACTTCCATTGTTATTTTTTCTACATCAATATCTGTATTAGGCATAACTTGTCTCATATTTTTAACACCTTCATCAAAGAAGCGTCGTCTACATGTTTGAAGTAATTCTAAAAATATATCTAAAAGGGGTTTAAAATAGCTTAAAGATATCATATTATTTATATCTTTAACTAATTCATTCAAATTAAAGCTATTAATCGATGTTCGATAATATATACAAACTAATATTACATCCAAAAAATAAATATTATTATATTTATCACATATATAGTTTATATTTTCATACATTGCAGCCGTATTACTATTAGTAGGATGCTCCTGATGAACACTTAAAATATTTTTATCAAAAATAAACTTGTTGCCAGATTTATATAGTCTTATTCCTAAGTCATAATCTTCGAAGCCATAGGCTACTATATTTTCATCAAACATTCCTACTTCTATGACTCTGTTTCTTTCTACTGAAGCATTATTAGTAAAAAAAAATCTCCATGGCAAAGTATAGTCGTCTAATTTTCCATTGTGTTGTTCTAATATTCCCATTAAAATTCTCATAAAGTCCGTATCTAAATCAAAAGAATGCTGTATATAACTTCCATTAATTATCGAATCTATGCTTATCAATGAATACTTGCTTAGCTTATTAGATTTATCTTCTAGTTTGGGTACAGTTTTATCTAAATACTTTTCATAATCACCTCCAAATTCTTTATAATAAAAAGTAAAAATTCTTTTCCATGGAATTCCACATACAACTACATTTTTTTCTTTATGATTTGCTAGATGTCTTGTTATAAAATCTCTAGGGGCTATCATATCACTGTCGTGAAATATTAATATATCCCCAATTGCTTTTTTTATTCCTGTATTTCTTCCACGTGCAATTCCCTTATTATTTTCAAGTCTAACAAATTTCAAGTGAAATTTAGGTTTAAAATTTTTTAACATTTCCAAAGTATTATCACTAGATCCATTATCTACTACAATTACTTCAAAAATATCAAAGTCACAATCTTGATTATTTAAGGAAATCAAGTTATAATATAATCGCTCTTTAGAATTATATGATGGAATTATGACACTTGCTTTCATTGCTTTCTCTCCTTTTTATCTTTTTGTTAATTATCATCAATTGCAGCTATAGTCCTATATTCCTTAAAGTCTGAATCAATTTTTTCAACTTCATCAATAAGCTCTCTTAATAGCTTTCTATATATTTGATAAATAAATGGTGGATTTATTCTATCTTGTTCATGAATTTGCCTTATATCATATTTGCTGATTATTCTAAAGCCGCTAAAGTGATAAAATATTAATCTGTTATTATTTACCAATACATTATCATCTACAATTGTAAAATTATATTTTGCGTAATTCCAATGTGCAATATTTACTCCTGGAGTTGTTATTTCCTGAACATTTTTAAATAAGAATGGCATGTCATCAAGATATTTTTGATCTCCAAACTTATTATCCTCAGGATTTGAAGTGCAACTATCTATACATTTTTTATCCCACCAGTTAACACACTCTATTCCATTAATATCTTTTTTAAAGCTAATAAATCCTGAGTTAAAATTTCCAGTTAGATGTTGCACATAATGATTAAGCTCTTTTGAGTACATAGGCAAAAATATTTCTCCACTAGATAGCAATACAGACGCATCTGGTTGATTTTTAAATATTATATTAGGATTTTGAAAAAAGAATAAATCTGAATCTATATAAGTTACTCTTTCAATGGAATCATCTAAATTAAAAACATACTTTATAAAACTAGGCTTTAATGTCCAGCAATATTGGTTTAATTCTCTTTCAGTTCTGATTTCTAACAATTCTTTTCTATTTAGTTCAGGAATCTTTACTAATACTAGTTTATCAAAATTAATCTTCTTAAGGAATTCATAGCATTTATCATCTATACAAAGGATATATATTTTAAGGTCACATACATTTTTATATAAAGATAAAAAACATGCCATTCCCTGAATTAATCTAGTACTCGATACAACCATACAAAAAACACTCTTTTGCATTGTCTATATCTCCTTTTTTAAAAACTCTTTATACCATTTTACAGTTTTACTTAACCCCTCATCAATTGTATACTTTGGATTCCATCCTAATATATCTCTTGCTTTCTTTGCTGATAAATATTGATGCTTTATTTCGTTACTTCCTTCATTTAATATTATAGGTTTTAAGTCACTGCCCATAATTTTTAATATTTTATCTACCAATTCTAAAACTGTTAATTGTATTTCATTACTGAAGTTAAAAGCTTGACCTCCTAAATTAAGTTCCTGAACTTTTTCGGCTAGATTAATATATGCAGCTACCGCATCTTCCACATAAAAATAATCACGGATAAAACTTCCGTCACTTCTTATTACTGGAGCTTCTTTATTTAATATAGATCGAATACTTTGTGGAATAATTCTATTGAAGTTTAGATCACCACCACCATAAAGGTTCCCACATCTTGTAATGCAAACTGGTAACTTATAAGTCTCATAATAGGCTTGGGCAATTAAATCTGCACAACTTTTTGAAACATCATAAGGATGTTTTCCTTTAAGCGGCATATCTTCATCATAGGGAAGTTTTTCCTGATCACCATAAGCCTTGTCGCTAGATGCAACTATTACTTGTTTAATTAATGGACTTCTTCTTGCAGCCTCAAGTATATTCCAAGTTCCTTCTATATTAGAAATAAAAGTTCCTAATGGGTTTCTATTTGCAACTCCAACAATCGCCTGAGCTGCTAAATGAAATACTGTATCTATTTCATATTCTCCAAGTATTCTTTCTATTACTGAATAATCTTCTAACACACCGTTTACAATATTAATCTTTTTATATTCTTCTCCACTATATATATTTGATTGTGGTATATAATCTCTTACTAAGATAGTTACATTGGACCCATAATTTACGAGTTTTTTAACTAAATAACTTCCTAAAAATCCAGTACCACCAGTTACAAAAACATTTTTATTATCCCAAAACTTATTTACCATGTTTTCCAAGCTCCTTTTCCTTCGTTCCAAATTTTATTTATATTATTTATATCATTTAAAGTATCCATAGCAGTCCAAAAGCCATTATGAATATATACTGATAACTCATTATCTTTAGCTAGATTCTTTAGTGGGTTTTGCTCTAAAACACATGTTGTATCATTTTCTAAATAATCAAATATTTCTGGTTCAAAAACAAAAAATCCACCATTTATTATTCCATCAGTATTCTTTTTTTCCTCAAAAGATTTAGCTAATCCATCTTCTACGGTTAAAATTCCATATTGACTTTTTTTATATATGCCTGTGACAGTTGCTATTTTCCCTTGTTTTTTATGAAATTTTAATAGTTCATCTATATTTATATCTGCTAGTCCATCTCCATAAGTTAACATAAATGTTTCATTACCGATATACTTTTGAGCTCTTTTTAATCTTCCACCTGTCATAGTTTCAAGTCCTGTATCAATAAAGTTTATCTTCCATGGCTCTGGTTCTAACTCTATATTAATATCTCCACTTTTCATATCTAAAAAAAAACTGCTAGTCTTCCATACATAATCTATAAAATATTCTTTTATCTTCTCTCCCTTATAGCCTAACAAAAACATAAAATCATTAAATCCATAATGACTATATATTTTCATTATGTGCCATATGATAGGCATACCACCAACATCACATAAAGGTTTAGGAGTATCTACTGTTAATTGACTCATTCTACTTCCTTTTCCTCCAGCCAGTATAATAGTTTTCATCTTTTGACCTCCAGTCTTTTTGACTAATTTCATTATTTTTAAAATTCATTATTGACTTAAGATCTAAATATCCACAATGATCATATTCATCATATAAAATAATAATTATCAAAAGATTTACACATTCGTTACGTATCTTTAAAACTGCTAGCTCATGACTTATATTTATGATACATCTATCTTTAATGAATGCATTAACTTCACATTCTAGTTTTTTTAAATCCAAACCCGCTAATATTTTTACTTTCATCTTACTTACCTATGCCCACTCATTTTTTATAATATATATTATTCATAAAATTTTATTGTGTTCGCGATATTTATTTTTTACATTATAGAATTAACATTAATAGTCAGGGATTTGAATCTTTCACACAGTAGTTATACTACGATGATACAATTTTTTTATGTTTCTTCATGGACACTTGAAACTATTGTAAACAAACGGACTGAAGTTATTAAAAGCTTTGCACCTATTTATAAAGAAGATGGTGTTAAGGATTCTTTTAAGGCAACAACAATATAGATTTATAGTAAAAATCAGCAAGTTAGTTACTATTGTATAAATCTTCTTTTGGTACAAAAATTATATCAAGAGTTATACATTTTGTACTTGTTATCTACAATATCATAAATTCAATATTAGTTAGCATAGATATCAATTTAAATCCAGAAACAATGCTAAACCTGTATAGATATCGTTTCAAAATAGGACTGGACATTTAGTGAATTGATACTGTTATCTGTGCATTTCATTATTAATTTTAGAGTAAATCAAGACTAAAGCTTAAAAGATTTAAGAAAAAAGATGAGATTGAGACTATTGATAAAATTTAAAATGCAAAAGTAATAAGAAAGAATTATATATACATTAAACGCTATTTAAATATATGTTATGTGTAGTTGCATTGCTATAGATTTATTACAAAATAGATTTAACTTTTAAAGAGTAAAATATTCAAATAACGATACTGTGGTTTCTTTATCATACATTAAGTCCTTAAAGAAAATTTCTCTCTAACTCCTACGCGTTTTAACTCATATTTTTTCACAATGCACTATCAAGTATAGTCATTATTTTAAAAAAGAGGTGTCACAAAATAGAAAATATTTTCTATTTTGTGACACCTCTTTATATTCGAAATCTCTAAATTGCTTGTAAATTGATATTATATTTAGACAAATATATTTATAATTAATACTCCTATTAAACCCATAACTGAAATTATAGTTTCCATAACTGACCATGAAGCTAAAGTCTCACCAATAGTAAGACCAAAATATTCTTTAAACATCCAAAATCCGGGATCATTTACATGAGAAAATATAAGACTACCAGAACCTGTTGCTAATACCATTAAAGCTGGATTTACTTGTGTTGCAGAAACAAGTGGTAATACCAACCCTGCGGTAGTCATGGCTGCTACCGTAGCTGAACCTAAAGATAAACGAAGTATAGCTGCAATAGTCCATGCTAAAACCAAAGGAGATATTTTACTTCCTGTCATTATTATAGTTATATAATTAGCTACTCCACTATCTATAAGAACTTGTTTTAAGGCACCGCCACCACCTATTATTAATAGTATCATGGCAATTCCGCTTGCTGATTCTGCTACAGATTTCATTAAATCCTCCATGCTCTTACCTCTAGCTATACCTAAGGTAAACATAGCAACTATAACAGCTATAAGCATAGCCATTAACGGAGTTCCTATAAACTGTATAAAATGTCTTACTTGTGATGTGTCTGGTAATACATTCTCACTTATAGCGGCAGATGCCATTAATACAGGAGGAATTATAGCTGTTATAACGCTTATTGAAAAACTTGGCATAGCTTCTTCATCAATAATTTCTCCTTTAAATAAACCACTATTTCCTTTACGATCAAGCTTCTTTATAAATTTACTAAAAATTGGACCAGCTACTATTACTGTAGGTATAGCTATTATAATACCATAAATCAAAATCATACTAACACTTGCACCATATATAGTTCCTATTGCTACTGGTCCTGGGTTAGGTGGCAAAAATCCAAATGTAACAGAAAGTGCTGCTGCCATAGGCATTCCTATGTATAAAAGTGGCAGCTCAGTAAATTCGGCAATAGAAAATACTATTGGTATAAGTAATACAAAACCTACTTCGTAAAACATAGCTACCCCTACAATAAAACCTGTAATCACAACTGCCCATTGTATTTTTTCTATACCAAATTTATTAATAAGAGTTCTTGAAATTCTCTGCGCTGCACCAGACTCTGCTATGATTTTTCCAAACATAGCTCCAAAACCTAAAATTAATGCTAGATGCCCTAAGGTACTACCAACACCGTTTTGTATAGATGTTACTACATTAATTAGAGGCATTCCCTCTGCGACTCCAACAAACAGTGCTACAACAATCAATGATATAAAACCATTTATTTTAAATTTAATCATAAGTAATAACAATAGGACAACTCCAATTGCCACAATCAATAAAGGCATATTTCTTCCTCCTGTAATCAATTTAAAATTATACTGAATTTGCTTAATAATTTGATAATTTTCTTTACTTTATATGATGACTAAAACTAATGCATTTTGTACTATTTTATAATTAACCTTTAATCATATATAGAGTTTTACTCCATATATCCACCTTTCATAGGTGATGCTGCACGTTTAGTGTAAGTGCCTAAAACTCCTTTAGTATATCT
>NZ_JABAIW010000014.1:0-85898 GCF_014231265.1 Clostridium sp. DJ247
TTAGACTAATTAAAAATATTTAACGTGACGAAACATGGTAATATATCCTGGAGTATAAGTTAAATTTCGGGCGTGGTCATCTATATATTGATCAGGTATTATTGCTGAAGTTTCATAGATGCGTTATTTATTTTAGAAATAAGGTTGTTAGTTACTACTTTATCTCCGCCAAATACTTGAACTGTAACTTGTTTATTTCCTGTAAGCTTATTTATTGCTCTTGCTCCATTAACATATGAGTTATCTGATACAAGCACTAAAGGTGCTCCATTATTAAAGGCAGCGGCAGCACTTCCACTTAATGAATCAGGAAAATTTTCGCCGTTTGCTACATATACATTTCTGAAGTTACTTCCATAAAAATAACTATTTATATTTTCAGAAGTTTCATATCGATTTTGTCCACCTAATCTTATAATGTTACTGCTATTCAATGCTGTAATATTTGCAATTTCATTTTTTACACTATCTGAAACTACGCCAGTTCCTCCTACAATATATACTTTAGAAGGATTAATATTTTTAATGTAGTCTGCTACTTCTTGATTTAATTCATCTTTAGAAGTTAACAATATAGGCATTTGACTAGAACCAGCTTTAGATGAAATACTTAAAGCATCTGCAAAGGAAGAGTCATTTGCTATTACAACAGGAGTACCTTTTGGCATGTTTAACTCCTTTGCAATGTTTACACTGGTTTCGTTTCTATTTAATCCACCAACTCTAACTATGTTATCTTGTGAATATCCATTTTGTTTTAGATAATCTATATATGAGTTGCTAACAGCACCTTCTCCACCTAAAATATATATTTTGCCATGTTTTTTAATATTGTTAAGGATATATTGTAATGTAATCTGACTTCCTGCATCTTCAGGATTTTTATCTACAAGAAGTAAAGGTGCATTAAGTCTTCTGGCTAAAGTAACTCCAGATAAACCATCTGGAAAGTTGTTACCACTAGCAATAACTACGTTCTTTAAATCAAAATTTACGAAGTTATTTTCAGCTATTATTTTTGAAGTTTCATACCTAGTAGCTCCACCATACCTTACAACGTCTTTTATTTTAGAGGAAGCATTATTTATATTACTTGTAAATTTAAATGGAGTTACTACAGGGTTACTCCAGTATCCTTCGCTGTTTTTAGTTTCTAAGACAAAATAATAGTTTCCTTCAGCCATATCTTTAAAGTATATACTTGTTTCAGTAGCTGATGAGTTTTCAGAAACTTGCTTAACTAATACACCTGATGAAGCTGAACTGTCATTTATATCTCCGCTGTAAATTCTAATTCTATAAGCAGTTTCATATCCAGAGCTGTTAGTATGGTTGAAACCCCATTTAAAGTGTATTACTCCATTATTTTTATCAATAGCTTGTCTATATAAAGGGTTTTCTACAATAGGTTGTACGGAATTATTCTCTATATAGTCATTGTTTATAGAATTATATCTATATGGTTTATAATTATTCATTATATAATCCTTAGATCTGTAATATTCCTTTACCTTTTGTCCTGCACCATCATTATTGTCAATAGTAGCTTCTAAAGTATTAGCTCCAATTATATTGCCAAAATCATCGTAAACCCAACTTTGGAAAAAGGCTACATACTTCCCTTTTGATAAAAGCACGTCCATATTAGCTAAATCACTAAAAGATATAGGAGTTAAATATTGTCCTAAAGTATTTGTAGTCAGCTTTTTACCTGGAATCTTTAAAGTACTTTGTATAAAGCTTGCATTATCTATACCAGCAGTTTCTCCTTTATACCCATTTTCGTCAAACAGTACGTTACCAGCGGTAGCCCCTTTATTTATAGCATCAAAAAAGTTACTCCACAGTCTATTAGAGCTTGTATCAATTCCATCGGAGCCTCCATAGGTATATGGAATTCCTATTTCCTCAGAAGCAGTTACATTATTTAAGTAATCAGGCAATTGAATATAGCTTGTAGTATTTCCGTTGAAGCTTTTTTCATAGTGCCAGGAGGTATACGCCATTTCGTAAGCTCTATTTTGTGCTTCTTGTCTAGATATAGAGGAGGCAGCTTTAGTATTGTAAACTGAAGATCCTGCAACTATAGCAAGTGTTAACAAGAACATGATAAACTTATTTCTTTTATTCATCTAAAAAACCTCCTGATTATATTTAGATTATCCTTTTTTATCTTTTGTCTTAAATTCCTCACTCATTCTTATAGTAGCTTTACTATCATGTACCAATTTAGGTAATCTTTCTTTTTTAATCTTTTTAGTTTCTTTGCTATTAGACATATATAACTCATGAATACTTATGTGGTTTATCCATTGGAATAGCATACTTAAGAAATGATGTCAAAAGTTGCAATTAAGTTTATTTTATCTGACATAAGAGATTATATTTTAAGAACGTGCATAGTTCAATGCAGAAATAATGGAAGTAGAGGGCAAGTATAACTTGAATTTCGGGCATGCTCAGTTATAGATATCCAACTTCTAAAATTTACTTATGCTGAGGGGTATATTACCAGTTCTGACGGCACATTTAAATACTTTTTTAATGAGTCTTAGCGCGGGATTTTGGAAAAGTCTTAGAACTTTAGATTTGTTTGAGTGAAACGAGTTTATCAAAGTTCTTAGACTTTTCCAAAATCCAAGCTTTAGACTCATAAAAAAGTATTTATGGTGCCTAAGAATTGGTAATATACCCCGGTGGGTAAGTCAAGTTTTGAGGTTGGATATCTATATATACGTAAGAAAAGGCTGCAGCTTCTGAAACAAATGAAGCTGCAGCCTTATTGTATTAATTTATTGTTAAATTAGAAACCATTTGATTACTTGAACCATCAAGCTTTACTTTGTAAGTTTTATAATCAATATTATTTGAGGATGAAGAATAGTAAATCCAATCACCTAATACATATATATGTTTAATCCCAGTGCCTTGTACAAAAGTACTTCCATCTGATCCATCAATTTTTACCTTATTAATACTTTGTGCATCTGAGCCTACATAGTAAATATAGTCCTTTGCTGTGTTGAAGCACCTAACTCCAGTGCTTGTTAGTGTAGTATCGTTGGTTCCGTCAGTTTGTATCTTGTGAAGCTTATAATTATCACTTGAGCTTATATAGTAAACGTAGTTATCTATAACTATAATTTGAGACACACTATCAGTTGTTAAGCTTGTTCTATTGGATCCATCAGTTTTTATCTTGTACAGCTTAGCGTTATCCGAATCATTTTTGTAATAGATATATCCACCAGATATATCAAAGAAACTTACAGTATCCTTGTTTAAGCTAGTTTTGTTTGATCCATCAGTTTTTATTTTATATAAGTTACCATTGTCAGATAAGTTAATATAGTAAATCCAGTCTTCCACTACTGTAGGATATAAAGCTACGTCATCGCACAGTTTTGTGTCATTAGTACCATCAGTTTTTATCTTATATATTTTTCCGTGCATTGTTCTAATTCCGCTGCCGATATTACTTGGGTAAACTCCAGGATCATTAGAATTTTGATAATAAATCCAATCTCCAGCTACATTTATAGATTCAACACTGCCAGAAGTTCTTATTAAGGAACTAGTAGTTTTTGTGGTATTTATTTTTTTTATACCATTTCCACTAATAGTGTAAACAAAGTCTCCTTTTTGAGCTGCAGATTGTCCATTAAATATATTTCCAGATAAATTTCCTTTTTCTAAAGTATTTGTATCAACTACATTTAAGTTTAAAGTTACATCCTTGTTATAGTCTTTTACAGTACCATTAAATTTATAAGTTCCAATCTTACTTGTATCAATAGCGCTCTCATCCCAAGTTATTGCTGCGTCTGTGGTTGTACCATTAAGTAAAACTGCTTTTACCGATGCCGGTAGTTCGTAATTACTATTTAATTCTGTATCCACGCTCACATCATCTATGGAAGCAATATCAGTATCTTTCAGGGTACCATTTATATAAGCTTCAAAATCCTTACTTATAGAAGCTGGACCACCAAATAAATAAGTAGCATCAGTTCCTTTATAAACCCAGTTTCTTGCTGTTTGTCCATCAGTTAATACTATAGGAGAATTTAATTTTGCTGCAAAAGCACTGCCTGCTAAGCCATCTGGGAAGTTTTCCCCACTTGCTATACAGCTATTTTTAGTGCTAAGGTCTTGTCCTAATTGTTGTATAATAGAAGTATTACCTAAGTATCTATTTTCTTGTGAGGTAGATAACCTTTTGGAGTTAGGAAAAATCTTAGCAACATGTTCACTTATAGAATTTTCATCACCTATAACATAAGTTTTTGTTATAGAGTTTTGTTTTATGTAACTTGATAGTTCATTAGTTAATGAATCTTTAGGTACTAGTACAATTGGCATTCCATTTACAGCAGCTATGGATGATATAGATAAGGCATCAGGAAAGTCATTACCATTAACTATACATATACCATTACTATTGATACCTATTTCACCAGCCACTTTAAGTGCAGTTTCATACCTATCCTTTCCTGCAAATCGTACAGTCTTTATTTTCATAGAATTAAGAGCCTTTTCAACCTGTGCCGAAACAGAACCTGTACCCCCAGTAATAAATACTTGCTTTACTTTCAGTCTTATTAGTTCATTTTTAGTATTAGTATTTAATTCGTTTTTAGAAGTTAAGAGAATAGGAGCATTATATTTCTTAGCCAGTGGAGCTGCACATAAAGCATCGGGAAAGTTTTCACCGCTGGATAGTACAGCGTAGTCTGATTGACTCCAGCCCTTCTTACAAATTTCAGCTGCAGTTTCATATCTATCTTGTCCAGCAAGTCTAACTACTGTATCTGCCGCAAAAGCATTGGTTGTATATATACAAGAAACTAAGACTGCTGAGCTTACATAACTAATTAATCTTAAAGACTTTAAATTTTTCTTCATATAGCATCCCCCTTATTTTTCCTAATAATGAAATTTTAACATTACAAATTATAACAGTCAAATGGATTAAAGAGTTTAAGAAATATAAGGATTAGTATTGTAAAAATATTGAAAACAAAGTATATAGGTGATGAAGTCTGTGGAAAAGTTGTTTAGGTAACAAAAGCACTAGTTGTTGTAGATACCCATGTCCGAAATTTAACTTATACGACCGTATATATTACCATGTTTCGTCACGTTAAATATTTTTAATTAGTCTAAAGCTCAAATTTGAGAAAATCCTAAGAACTTTGATAAACTCGTACCTCAAACATATCTAAAGTTCTAAGGCTTTTCTCAAATTTGAGCTAAGACTAATAAAAAAATATTTAAATGTGACTTCAACATTGGTAATATATACTTACGTATAAGTTAAATTTAAGCTATGGGTATCTATATATAGTTTTAAGATTGGAAAAGTGTGAGGATAATATGAAAAAATTTTTAAAGTGGTTTTTATGTTTAATAATATTTATCGTTCCATGTGTTTATGTAGTATTATATAATTGGAGTTCTAGTGAATCTAGTAAAAATTTTTCCACAGTTAAGCCTGAGGAGCATATATCAAAATTTTTTATCTCCATTAGGTCTGGAGATTTTAATACTGCAGCTTTGTATTTAGATAAAAGTAAAGAAGTCTACAATAATGATTTAAAATTTAGCAGTGAAACTGAAGAAAAGTTACTTAGAGAGGTATTTGCTAGAACTGACTATAAAATACTATCCTGTTCTTATAGAAATAATAAAGGTGAAGCTTTTATAGAAGTTAACTCACCTGATTTATTTGCTATATATGGTGAAATGACATCAACGTTTTTGCAGCCACTTATAGATAAATATATTAATGGAAATGACAAAGAGAAGGTAGAGGCTAAGAATAAGGCAAAAGAATTAGGTATGAAGTATGTTATGGATAGATTTAACAGCAATAATTGCCCTAGAACTACTAATAAAGTTAAGATAAAGCTTTTACAGCAAAACGGCAACTGGACTATAAGTATGAATCGGGAACTAATATACGCACTAACAGGAAGGATGCCTCAGCTTTTAGAAAAAACCAATAGTAAATCATAAGGTTCCTGACTCAGAACTCAACGTATATTGGGAATATAATTTGAATTTAGAGCTAGAAACCCTATATAGGGTTTCTAGCTCTAAACTTAACTTATACGCAGGAATATGTTGACAAAACTGAAGCACATTTAAAAACTTTTTTATCAGTCTTAGTGAAGTGTTTTTAGAAAATCTTAGGAGCTTTGATATGGTTGAAAGCCTGAATGGCTTTCAACGAGCGACTTATCAATGGTAATTGATGAGTTGGTCCGGACTGAGGTACGAGTTTATCAAAGTTTCTTAGATTTTCAAAAACACGAACTTTAGACTGATTAAAAGTTTTTAACGTGCTGAAGTTTGGCAACATATTCCGGAGTATAAGTTAAGTTTCTACTTTGGAACCCTATATTGGATTTCTATATTGCGAACTTATATATATATTGAATTATCATAATGTCAATTTGCTACCTTTGTATCTAAAGTATATCTAGAATATTAATATTTAACGTAACGAAGCATGGTAGTATATACGGTGGTATAAGTTAAATTTCTACTGTAGAACACTATACAATAATTTATAGAATTTGGAGGAAGAAAATGTTAACAGCTCTTAGAATTGCGTGGAAATTTTTAATAAAAAGCAAGTTTCAGACTTTAGTGATAGTTTTGGGTATTGCCATAGGAGTGTCTGTTCAGATATTTATTGGACTTTTAAGCAAGGGCCTTGAGGGAAGCTTACTTAATAAGGTAGTTGGGAGTTTCGTTCATATTACTGTACAGGCTAATAAAGGCAATATAGAAGATTGGCAGCATAAGAGGGATAAAATTAAAAGCTTAAATCCAGAAGTAAATACAGTGGCGCCGGTAGTTGATTATCATGGGATTATAAAGCTTAATGATATAAAAGAAAATATTCAAGTTAGGGGTTTTATTACTGAGGATGTTAACTCTTTATATGGAATGCAGAGGAAGATATATGAAGGAAATATGATTACCAATAGTGGACAAGCGCTTGTGGGTAAGAATTTGAAAGATAAATTAGGAATAAACATAGGTGATGAAATCACTATTACAACCTTTGATAGAAAAATCACAGAACTTACAGTGGTAGGTTTTTATGACTTGGGTGCAATTAAGTTAAATAGTGTTTGGATTATAACAGATTTGCAAACAGCACAAGCTGGAGCAGCAATTGGTGATAAAGTTACTTCTATGGAAATTTCTGTTAAGGATGCTTATAATGCGGACGTATTAGGAGAGAAAATACAAAAAAGTTTAGATAGTAAGAATTTTAAAGTAGAAAATTGGAAAGATCAAAATGAACTTTTAGCCAGTGGTATAATTGGACAAAGGATATGCTCTGTTGTAATACAGTTTTTTGTACTTCTAGCAGCAGTGTTAAGTATAATAAGTATACTTGGTATAAGCGTAGTACAGAAATATAAGCAAATAGGTATTTTAAAGGCCATGGGTATGGGGGGGATTTCTTCTTCTTTTATATTTTTGCTGCAGGCTTTTATTTTAGGAGTATTAGGTACTGCTTTAGGTATATTTTTAACAATAGTTTATATCAAGGGTTTTAACAGGTATATTGTGTCTTCAGATGGCAGTCCTATAGTTAATATAATTATAAATAACAGCTTTATAGTAAAATCAGTGTTGATTAGTATAGTAGCTTCAACTACAGGGGCACTTTTCCCAGCTTTAAAATCCTTTAGATTAAATCCAGTGGAGGTTATAAAAAATGGATAACATCATAGAATTAAAAAATGTTAATAAGATATATGGAAGAAGAGTCAGAAGTCAGGTGTTGTATGATGTGAATTTATCCATTGAAAAAGGTTCTTTTAATTCTATTATAGGAGCTTCAGGCAGTGGAAAGACTACATTATTAAATATAATAGGAACCCTTGATACTCCTACGAATGGACAAGTTTACATACATAGTAATAGAACAGATAAGATGAGCAGACGAGGGTTAGCTTCTTTAAGAAACAAAAAGATAGGTTTTATATTTCAGTTTCACTATCTTTTACCAGAATTTAATGCCTTAGACAACGTAATAATGCCTCATGCTATAAAAAGTTTTTTCTATGGAAGAAAAACTCGTAAAAGGGCTGAGGAACTTCTTGAATTAGTAGGGCTGTCAGGAATAAAAAAACATAAGATATATGATTTATCAGGAGGACAGCAACAGAGAGTTGCTATTGCTAGGGCACTTATGAATAACCCTGAAATTATATTGGCAGATGAGCCTACAGGAAATTTAGATTCAGCTTCATCTGAAAGTGTTTATAATATATTTAGACATATAAATAAGAATTTTGGAACTACTTTTTTAATAATAACCCATGATGAAAGAATAGCTAAGAAAACTGATAGAATAATAGAAATCAAAGATGGGCGTGTAGTATAGATAATCACGCCCGAAATTTAACTTATACTCCGAGATATAGTAAAAACACTATCAAATTTACTGAAATTCAATAGTGTTTATCTTTATTTATGAAAGATTATTAGTAAATCCTTCAATAAAAGTATATTCTGAGACAGCCCCTTTGCCTCATTTATGAAGACGATATAGCAAAAATAACTACAGAAACCAGTACCATAACTAATACTGAAAAAGTCCATATAGTAATTTTTATGTTTTTTTTGCGTGCTTCAATGGGAGAAAGTTGGTTTTTCATGATAGTAACTCCTTTTGTTATGTATTTACCTTTTATTATGTATTTAATTGTAATTTTATAGGTATTAATGTGAAATTTTAAATGTAATTATATATCGTATTATAGTTGATATTGTATATTATATATTATAATGGAAATTGTTTCAATGGATAAATCCATAAAAAGTAAGTATTTACATAACATGATTTTATGTAGATATAAATAACTTGTTAACAATTACATGGATTGTTATAATATTGTTTACAAATTTTATTATATAATTTGTATAAAATAAAGTATTTAAATTATATAATTTAAAAAAAGTATTTATAGAGATTTCAGAAGGTAATAAGAAGTAAGTATTTACATAACATAATTTATTTTGTAACTATATGTAGATATTAATGATCTGTTAACAATCTTGTGGATTATTATAATATTATTTACAAATTTTATAGTATAATTCAAACAAAATAAAGTGGTTAAGTGATATAATTTAAAGAACTATTTATAAAAGTTCCAGAGGGTGATGAAATGAAAAAGTTATTTTTAACTATGTTATGTATAATGTGGATGGTATTAATATTTTATAATTCTTCCAACAATGGAAAAACATCAAATGAAAGAAGCTATCATTTCTTAAATGATATACGAAGTGAATATAAAAACGAACCTAAGCTTCTAAATTCTAAACTTCCAAGTAATAATAGAGAAGAGAGATTAAACTTGGTTATTAGAAAGAACGCACATGCTTTTGAATATTTAGTTCTTGCATTGTTAGTAAGTTCTGCATTTTTTTCTTTTAGCTTTAAAGGTAGGGGAGCAGTAATATACATAATGTTTATATGTCTCTTCTATGCTGTTACAGATGAATTTCATCAAATGTTTGTTCCTGGCAGAACTTCATTAGTAAGTGATGTTCTTATAGATTTTACTGGGAGTTTAATAGGTATTTTTATTTTTTATTTTCTATATTATAAAGTTATTAGGGGAAAACATTATAGTAAAGTATAAAATGCTATGGAAACATTTGGTTTTTGACCTATAAAATATGGTATGTTAAAATAATCTAGAGCAAGGGTAAAAGGAGTGATTTACATATGAATAAATATATTAAGAAATTGTCTATATTTTTTGTAGCTTTAACTATAGTGACATCTCTATCGGCTTGCTCCATGTTTAGTAAGTCTGGTAAAAATGATAATAATACTACAAAGGTTTCAGAAAATAAAAAACAAGATGGCCCTAAGATAGCTCAGGACACTAAGAAAACAGAGGAATTGAAAAAAGAAAAAGAAATATACAATGGACAAGTTTATGTTCAAAATAATGTGGCTATTGCCACTATGCTAATAAAAGATGGTGTAAGTGAACAGGAGGCTAAAGCTTTAGCAGAAAAGTATGCAAAACAGTTAAAAGTACAGTATAATAATATGAAAGTAAATGTACAGGCAGTTCAAAACGGAAAGAACATAGCAAATATAACTATAGAGTAATAACTAGCAACAAAAATAAGGTATGGGATACGTTAATCCCATACCTTATTTTTGTTGTCTAGGACTTAACCTTGAAAAATTATAATTACGCTTTATAGTAACAATACAATCTAGGTATTTAGCTGTAAATTAGCCAATAGACTATTAATACTTGTTGACATATATACGAAAAAGTTGTTTAATATAACTGACTGGTCAGTTCAAAAGTATATTTCATGTAATGTAGTTCATATAATGTATTTAACATAGTATATAAGCGTTTAAAGGAAGTGAGATAGTATGAATTTTTTTAAGGTGTTATTCAGTGATATTCGCAGCATATATAGTAAAAAATTTACAACAGTTTCTGTTATAGCAATTATTATGGTTCCACTTATATATGGAGGACTTTATCTCGCGGCGTTTTGGGATCCCTATGGTAAAACTGAAAATATACCAGTTGCAGTTGTAAACCTGGACAAGGGAGGAACTACAGATAATGCAATAGTTAACTATGGTAATGATATGGTAGACAAATTAAAAAATAATAAGGATTTAGCTTGGAAGTTTGTAAAGACTCGTAAGGAAGCTGAAGCTGGCTTGGCTGGAGATAAGTACTACGCAATGATAATAATCCCGGATAACTTTTCACAGAATCTATTGGATGCTGACAAAGGGAAATTGCAAAAACCTAAGCTTATATATGTATCCAATAAGAAAAAAAATTATGTGGTTGGTTTGGTAACGGATAAAGCAGCTAAAGCGGTAAAAGAGAGTGTAGACCAGGGAATAATGGATAACTTTACAAATAAGGTCTTTGATAACTTATATGAAGTAAGAGACGGCATGGAATCAGCTGCTGACGGAACCTCTCAAATTAAAGATGGAGTTACTGAGCTTAAGGACAAAATACCAACTATGGAAGATGGTATAAACAATTTATACGACGGATCTTCTACTATAAACGATAAACTGCATGACGCCTATGATGGAAGTAATAAGCTACATGATGGATTAAACAAGCTTAATAATAATATGCCAGATTTGTTAGATGGAGTTAACAAACTTTACAAAGGCTCATCTTCTTTAAATAAGAAAATAAATGATGCCTATGATGGCAGCACACAGCTGAGGGATGGAGTTACATCATTAAATGATAAGATGCCAGATTTAAGTAATGGTGTTAACCAAATCTATGATGGATCTTCTAGCGTTAAGGAAAGCTTAGGAACAATTAATGACAGTATGCCTAAACTTATAGATGGAGTAGATAAACTAAGAGATGGATCTAATGAGCTTAAAAATGGACTTAATACTGCAGCTAGTAGTGCACAGGCTTTATATGCTAAGGATGACCAAGGTAATGTAAAACAAGATGTAGGGCTTCCTGCTCTTAAAAATGGTGCAGATAAGATGCAGTCAAAAATCCCTGAAAGTATTATGGCAAAGCTTCTCACTCCAGATTACAGTGGAGTAAAGCCGCCTATTGACAACATATGTGATGGGCTAGACCTAATATACGAGGGAATGCAAAAATTAGATCCAGCAATAAAGTCAGGTACGGTACCTATATCTCAGACATCTATAAATAATTGGAAGAATGATTTTAATATTGTAGGTAATTTAGATAGTTACTTTAATGAAATAAAAAATAGTAATGATGCTGCAACTAGAAATAGCGATTTGTTAAAAATTGCGGATATATTGAATGGGTCTAGTATAGATGCTCCAAGTTCAAAATTAGCACAGACTGCAGTTGATTTAAATGTAATGGCAAATGAAATAGAAAAGTCAGATTATTATAAGCAGGCAATGAGTTTAATACAGTCAACTGGAAATGCAAATACTCTGCCAGATCAATTAAAGCAATTAATTTTGGTACATAATACATTAAAACAATTGTCAGCAGGTGCAAGCAATATTGATAATTCTTTAGGTGAGTTAAAACAAACATTAGCTCTATATCAGGGAGCTACATCTATAGCCTCAGGGCTTGGAGATGCTTCAAATGGAGTAGGAAACCTAGTTGGGGGATTACAGCAGCTAGCTGAGGGTTCTACTAACTTATACAATGGATTAGACAAACTTCATGATAGTGTGAAAGTTTTACAGAATGGTACGGAACTTTTGTATGATAACTCACAAAATCTTAGAGATGGAGTAAATAAGTTTAAAGGTACAGTGCCGGATTTAACTAGTGGAATAAGTACACTATCAGATGGAACTAGAGATTTATCAGATGGATTATTTAAAATTAATGAAGGTTCAAAAACAATTACAGATAAATTAGGTGAACTAAATCAAAAAGTACCTGATATACAGAATGGAGTCCAACAGCTTAATGATGGTTCAACGGATTTATCAGATGGTCTATTTAAACTTTTAGATGGTTCATCAAAGTTAAAAGACGGTATAAAAACCTTAAAGGATAAAATGCCTGACTTAAAGGATGGTGTAGGTGAATTATATGAAGGCATAGCTGAATTAAATGACAAGATGAAGGAGGGGGCTGAAAAGCTATCTGATAAGCTGGTAGTTAGTAGTAAGAATATGGGTAAGTATATATCAGATCCTGTTAACTTTCAGGATAAACCTCTATATAATGTAAAAACTTATGGAGAAGGTATGGCCCCATACTTTGTTTCACTCTCCTTATGGGTAGGAGCCCTTATGATGTTCTTTGTAATTACAGAAAAAGTAGATTACAATTTAAAAGCCAAAGTTAGTCCAGCTTCAATAGTTTTAGGAAAATACCTAACCTACTCAGTAATTGGAATCTTTCAGGCTATATTAATAAGTATTATAGTACTAAAAATAGGCTTAAAGCCTAGTAACATACATGCATATTTTGCCTTTAACATTTTTTTATCTCTTGTATTTGTAGCTATACTTCAAAATTTTGTGTTTTTATTCGGAGATGCTGGAAGGCTTTTAGCGGTAATAGTGTTACTACTGCAACTCACATCATCAAATGGTACTTTTCCAGGAGAGCTGCTGCCGAAGTTCTTTAGAACTATAGGACCATATTTACCATTTACCTACTCAATATCTGCTATGAGAGAAATTAATTCAGGTATAGATGCTCGTGTTTTAACAAAGGACATAGATATACTTATTGTAGTAATGATTGCATTTCTAATTCTTTCTATGGTGTCAAAGAGACATATAGATAATATAAAGACAAAGTTTAAAAATAAAAATTTGAAAATAAAAGCAAAAGGAATAGAGGAAAAAGAGCAAAATAATCATGAACATAGCATTAGTTAAGATGTTGGAACCTATTTATAAGGTGAGATTTGTAAAGAGAGGTGAAGATACTGGGGTTACAGCCAGTAGATAATATGATCAATAAGAAACTTTTATTTGTTTTAACCACAATTTTCATATGTGTTTCTAATGTAAATAGCTCTAAGGAGCCAGTATGGGCTAAGGATACAGCTATAGCTTCTAGCAATGTATCCCTAGCTGAGATTAACAATAATGAAATAATCTTTACTGATAAGAACTTGGAAAGTGCTATAAGAGAAAAAATAAACAAACCTAGTGCCCCAATAAGCAAGGAAGATGTTGAGAGTATAACAGAACTTAATATTAGAAATAGAAGCATAACAAGCCTTAAAGGATTAAATTACTTTAAAGCTTTAGAAACACTAGATGCTAGCTATAATAAGATAGAAGATTTAACTCCCTTAGAATACTGTACTAGCTTAAGAAAAGTTAATTTATATGAGAATAAGATATCAGATATATCTCCACTTAAATATTTAACAATATTAGAAAAGGTGTACCTAGGACATAATGACATAACAGATATATCACCTTTGTCAGGTTTAAAAAATATAACCAATCTTGACTTAACAAAAAATCATGTTACTAATCTTAAGCCTATTGGAGATCTTAGAAATTTAAAAATTTTAATCCTATCAGAAAATGGCATAGAGGATATTCATGAATTGGCACGGGTTGAAAGTATACAAAATTTATACCTAAGTAAAAACAACATATCTGATATAGGTTGGCTGCCATTTATAAAGAATTTAAGTGTGGCTTATTTAGATGATAACAAGATTACAGATGTGAGATCTCTTAAGAATATGACACAATTGGAGCGTTTAAATTTAGATAAAAATAAAATTAAGAATATAAAAGAATTAGATAACATGCATTATTTAAAATGGTTAAAGTATAGAGGAATTGAAATAACTGATTTAGGGAAACTTGACTATATTGTGGAACAGGCTAATATACCTATACAGTTTAAAGATAAAAATTTAGAAAAAGAAATAAGAAAAAATATAGATAAGCCAAGTGGTGATTTAACCACAGCTGATGTGGAGTTTATTGAAGATTTAAATTTAGCCAACAAAAATATTGTGGATCTTTCAGGGATAGAACATTTAAGTGGATTAAAGTCTTTAAATTTATTTGGAGATAGGATAACAGATTTAAGTCCAATAAAGGATTTAACTAATGTTGAGAGCTTGTATCTATCTAAAGCTAATTTAACTACCATTGATGATTTATCAGATTTAACTAACCTTAAGAGTCTTCAAATATCTAGTTCTAAAATATCAGATATATCAGCACTAAAGGCTTTGACAAATCTAGAGAATTTAACTTTAAATGATAATAATATTATAGATGTAGATGACTTAACTGATTTAATTAATTTAGAAACCTTAGATATAAGTAAGAATCATATAAAGAATATAGATGGGTTAAAGGGCTTAACTAGGTTAAAGAGTTTAAACATTAATAACAATAATATTTCAGACATAGGTGTGGTTACTAATATGACTGAGCTTGAAAGACTTTCTATAAATAAGAACAATATAACCACATTGAAGCCTTTAAATGAAAACAAACAGCTTACATGGCTTACAGCTAATGAAAATAATCTAATCAATTTAAATGGAATTGGCAGTTTAGTTAAGCTCAAGGAAATACATGCAGATAAAAATAAAATAGAGGATATATCTGAGCTTAAAGCATTAGAAGCTGTAGAGACTCTTAGTCTTATGAAAAATAATATAAATAATATTTCTCCAATAGCTAATTTAACTTCATTAAAAAACTTATATTTATATGAAAATAAAATAAAGGATGTTTCATCATTAAAGGATATTAGTGGACTAACTAGATTGTATTTAGATAAGAACAGTATAGAAGACATAAGTGTTGTGTCAAATATGACAGATCTTCGCAGCTTATCCTTTAGCAACAATAATATAAAGGATATATCTATTATTAAAGATTTAGTAAATCTTGATACTTTAGATATTGGAGATAACCCTGTTTCAAATATAGATGTGGTCAAGGGGCTTCCAGGGCTAAAGAATCTAGTTTTAACTAATACAGATGTACCTAAGTATGTGATTAATGCATTGCCTAAGGAAATTGACGTGACGGAGTAGAGAGTTCGTAGGCGGAAACTTAACTTATACTCCGGGGCATATTCCCATGTTTCGCCACGTTAAATATTTTTAATTAGTCTAAAGCTTAAATTTGATAAAAATCTAAGAACTTTGATAAACTCGTTTCACTCAAACATATCTAAAGTTCTAAGATTTTTTCTCAAATTTGAGCTAAGACTAATAAAAAAATATTTAAATGTGACTTCAACATTGGTAATATGCCCCTACGTATAAGTTAAGTTTCAAGTCTAGAACTCCATATAAAGTATAGTGGGAAGGTTGGTTTATATTAGGGGATTTTTTATGTTTACATAGTATATAAAAAGGGGGGAGAGTGCTGGCTTAGGCTGGTGTGGAGTATGAGCAGGAGTAAAGTAAAGGTTTCGTTATTTTTAGCAGGAACAATGATTTTTATATGTGCTACTTCAGTAATGGCAGATCCTATAAGGTTAGATAGTAAAAATACAATTTTGAATAAAATGTTTGTATCTAATATAGTTGATACAAGTACTGTTAAGTTCAAGGATAAGAATCTTGAGAAGGCTGTGAGGGAGGCTATAAATAAGGCAAGTGGTGATGTGACGAAGTTTGATTTGTATCCAGTGACTAAGTTAACTTTAAGAAGCAAGAATATAACTGATATTACGGGTATAGAAGGTGCTGTAAATTTACAAAGTTTAGATTTAAGTGGTAATAATATAAGTGATTTGACACCACTTAAGAATTTGACTAATTTAACAAAGCTAGATTTGCATAAGAATAATATAGCTGACGTGACTTCACTACAACAATTGAGCGAGCTTCAAAAGCTTAATTTAAAGGATAATAAAGTGAAAAACATAGATGCTTTAGGGAAGTTAACGTCTCTTCAGGAGTTAGATTTAACTAGGAATGAGGTTAGTGATCCAAGAGCGCTTAAAGATACAAAAAAGTTAAAGACATTGATTCTAGAGGACAACAACATAGATAATGCGGATAATGTTAAAGATATAACTAGTTTGGAGACGTTAATATTAAGTAAAAATGAATTAGATAGTGTAGAGGGAATAGGTAATTTAAAGAATTTAACTAAATTATATATAGATGAAAATTCAATAGCTGAAATAAGCAGTTTAAAGACCTTGGGCAATTTAAAGAGACTAAATTTGGATAAAGATAAAATTAGTGATTTAGGAGAGCTAAAAAAGTTTCCTAAATTACAATGGGTAAGGTATAGGAACAAGGAGATATATGATATAGCCCAGCTTAATAATTTAATAGAAGATCCTAATGTTATAATGACCTTTAAAGATAAAAATTTAGAAAAGGAAATAAGAGATAAAATAGAGAAGCCTACTGGAGATATAAGAAAAGCTGAGGTTGAAAATGTAACACAATTAAATCTATGGAATAAGAATATTACTGATTTATCTGGAATTGAAAATCTAACTGATTTGAAAGTTTTAAATTTAGGGAAAAACAGTATATCTGATTTGACTCCATTAAAGGATTTAATTAGCCTAGAAAATCTATATATAGAAAATACAAATATAGATAATATAGATACTCTGAAAAACTTGATAAATTTAAAAACCTTAGTTGCCAATAATACTAATATATCAGATCTTTCTCAGCTTAAAAATTTAGTTAACTTAGAGAACCTAACCTTATCAGAAGATAACATTTCATCTTTAAATGGTATAGAGGACTTAGCTAACTTAAAATCACTAGATGTAAGTAAAAATCATATTACCAGCATAGAGCTTATTAGTAGGTTAACTGATCTTACAGATTTAAATATAAATGAAAATAGTGTAGGGGATATAAGTCCAGTAGCTAATTTTATAAAGCTTGAAAGATTATCTGTAAATAAAAATGGTATAAGCAGCTTAAAAGCTGTGCATGGCTTAACTGAATTAAAATGGATTACAGCTTGTGATAATGTATTAACTGACGTTAGTGGTGTGGATGCTTTGAGTAAGCTTAAAGAATTAAGGCTGGATAACAATCATATAAGCGATATAAGTTCTTTATCAAATGTGAAAAACTTAGAAACCTTAACTCTTAAAACAAATAACATTAGTGATATAAGCTCTCTGAGTGGTTTATCTTATATGAAGAATTTATATTTGAATGAAAATAATATAGGTAGTATAAATGCTCTTAAAGATATGAAAGATCTAGTTAGACTATATATAGACAAAAATAATATAAGTGATATAAGTGCAGTGAGTAATATGAGTAATTTACAAGTTTTATCCTTTGGAAAGAATTCTGTTTCAGCTTTATCCCCCGTTAGTGTCTTAAGTAAATTAGAAACTTTAGATGCTAGTGATAACAATGTATCAGATATAAGCTTTGCAGTAGGTTTGCCAAGGCTAAAGGATTTAATTATTACAAATGACAAGGTTTCACAAGGACAAATAAATTCAGTACCTGCTTCTGTTGCTTTAACAAAGTAACACCAATAGGTGGGAAACTTTCATGTAATTAGATTTGATTTTGCAAAACCATTATGATATATTAAATTAGGAAAATAAAAAATAGAAATACTCATGGTGGATATAAGTTATTGCAGTGATTTTTATTAAACAAGATTTTAGTATTTTTAGTATAGAATAAGCTTTAGAACTTAGGTATCCAATTTGATAGTTTTATAGTTAGTATTGATAATTTAGATGCAAATTAGATATTACAATGGAAAATTCATATGGTTAATAAATTAAACTTTAGAAGAGTTAACACGAAAAACTTGGAGGTATAAAATGTCAAAAAAATTTCAAATTAAGCAATCTAATAAGGTTAAGAAGGAAAATGATAATAACTTATACGTGCCTACAGTTCTTTCACTTTTAGAACATGATGAAACAATAATGTCAGATGTGCAAAAAGCAATTTTAATAGAAGAAATAGAAGAACTTCCACAAATACAAGAAGGACAAATTAATCTTGCTGGCATTTATGCTTACGATTTAGGAGATAAGTTAGAAGTTAAAGCTTATATAAGAAACGGTCTTTCAACAGGGGTCAAGCTTGAAACTATTCCTTTTGTTATACAGAATTCTAAGGAAGAAATACTTGCTTATCAGATATTTAGTTTAGAAGATTTAGGAGAAATACCAGCGCATTCAGCTAGACCTATAAAAGTATATTTTGACAAGAAAAACTTACGTGTAGATAGTATTCCTGCGGATGATTGGAAAATAGCTTTTGATGCGAGAGTTAAGGCTAAAAGAACAATTAATACACAGTATGAGAATTTGCCAGAAGGAATAGAGATAGATGATAAGCTTGTTTTTGATAAATTTTTAAATGAACTACCAGAACTAAAAGAAGGAGAGTTTACTATATCTACCTTCAGTGTAGGAATTCAAAAGGGTGGTAATATACTAGTAACACTAGTTATGAGAAACGGAACAGAAAAGCCTATTACTATAGAAAAAATGCCTGTAACACTAAAAGATGCTAATGGAACAGTAGTAAAAGCAGAGCTGTTCGATTTAGGTAAATTTAGCATAAGTCCATTTATGGCAAAGGTATGTAATCTAGCTTTTCCTACAGGTGTAAATGTTGAACAGGATACTCGGCTAGAAGGATGGACAGTATCTTTTCAATTAGAACCAGTAGGAAATGATGCAAATAAATAATGTTAACTTATTTATACTAAAAAATCACTTTAAGAAAATATATTTTCTTAAAGTGATTTTTATATATTGTTTCAATATTACATAAAATAATGTATAATTTTTATTATATAGAAATAAATGTTAGGAGGACAGATATAATATGAAACATAGGTTAACAAAGTCTAATAAAGTAAATTATAGATTATATAATTTTATTTCTATTTTAGCTTTACTAATATTCTTTATAAGTAGCTTTTCTTATAAGGTACAAGCTTCTAGTTCTGTTATAGATCAGGCTAGACAGATAATACGAGATAATTATGTATCTCAAGTACCAGATAGTGTTTTAAATCAACCTACTATAGAAGATATTATAAAAGGCCTTAACGACCCTTATTCAGCATATTTTTCTAAGAGTGATGAGCAAGATTTTTTAAATGCAATTGATAACAAAACTTATGGGATAGGTATATATGTTGAAATTGTTGCCGAGGGGGTTAAGGTTAGAGATGTTATAAAAAATTCTCCAGCAGAAGAAGTCAGCATAAAAGCTGGAGATATAGTAATTTCAGCAAATGGACAATCACTAGTTGGGTTAACAGCGGATAAAGCAACTTCCTATATTAAAGGTGAAGCAGGAACAAAGGTTGACTTAAGGATAAAAAGAGATGACTCGTTTATTGATATGAGTGTTGAAAGAAGAGAAATAACACTACCTACTGTTGATGGTGAAATGATAAATGACCATACTGCATACATATATATAGTTTCTTTTGGTGAGGATACAGCAGAGTTATTTTCACAAAAACTTCGAGAGCTTAGAATGAAGAATCCAGATAACTATATAATTGATTTAAGGTACAATGGCGGAGGATATATGTCTACTGCTCTTGATATAGCCGGAAACTTTATTGGAGAAAATCCTGCTATAACTATAGAAGATAGAGAGGGTAATAAGGCAAGGTATTGGGCAGAAAATACGGGAAGTGTTATAGATGAACCTATAATCTTCTTAGTAAACCAATATACTGCTAGTGCTTCAGAAATATTGTCAGCAGCGGTTAAGGATTATAAGAAGGCATATTTTATCGGTACTACTACATATGGAAAGGGAGTAGCTCAAAGAATGTTTGATTTAGATGACGGCAGTTCTTTAAAGCTTACTACTGAAAAATTCTACTCACCTATAGGGAATACTATTCAAAAGGTTGGAGTATCACCGGATTTCCAAGTTCCAGATGATGTAGATTCTTTGGCGGTTGCTGATTTATTTACCGGGAAATGCAGAGATGACGTAGATAAAAGCGGATATATAAAAGTTAACCAAGGTGGAAAAGAGTTTGAAATAGATTTAAATTTAGCAAAAGATGATAACCACTGGGCAGCATTTAAATATATATTAAACAAAACTTCTAAGGATAATGTATACTTAGGTACTAATAGTGGATGGGTTAAAGCACCACAGGATTATTTTGATAATATTTATAAGTTTTTGTATGGAAACTATAAAGCTATGAAAACACTAAAAGATGTGTCTGAAGATAAGACCTTTAGTATTACATTTAATAGAAAAGTAAATATAAATACAATTAAGGATAACGCTGGTATTGAGCTTATAAATTCACAAACAGGAGAGCGAGCAGCCTTTGATATACAAAGTGTTGATGATAAAAAAATAAGTATAATACCTCAAGAAAAGTTGAAAAGTGGAGAAACCTATTATTTGAAAATAAAAGATGTAATCAATCCTATTACTGTAAAGTGAGATAAATTATGACGATAGATAACAATGTAATTAACTTTAAGTATAAGATAGTCAGAGAAAAAAGAAAAACTATATCTATCAGAATAACGGATAAGGGAGAGGTTTTAATCACCTCCCCTTTTAACGTTAGTGAGGAAACTATAAAAACTATATTAAAAAAGAAAGAAAAGTGGATAATAAGTAAAGTTCAGTTATTTACAAATAGACTATCTAATTATAAAGAAAAAGAATTTGTAAACGGGGAAAAGTTCTTATACTTAGGAAAAGAGTTACAGCTAGAATTTTGTATTAGACATAGCAAAAAAGTATATACTGATATCCAAGAGGGGAAACTAAAGGTTTATGTAAATAACTATGAAAAAAATCATCAGGAAATAAGGAATAGTATAATTGATTTTTATAGAAAGAAAGCAATGGATATATTGAGTGAGAGAACAAAGATCTATAGCGAACTAATAGAGGTTAGACCTAAAAAAATAATTATTAAGGATCAAAAAACTATCTGGGGGAGCTGTTCTTCTAAAGGTAATTTAAATTATAATTACAGAATTATAATGGCACCTATGGAAATAATAGATTATATAGTTGTACATGAATTATGTCATTTAGTACATATGAATCATTCAAAGGAATATTGGAATACAGTTAAACTTGTGCTGCTGGATTATGAACGTAGAAGACAGTGGCTGAAAGACAATGGATATTTGCTGAAACTATAGGTGAGTAGCAGAAAACTTAAATTATACTCCAGGATATGTTGCCAAACTTCAGCACGTTAAAAACTTTTAATCAGTCTAAAGTTTGTATTTTTGAAAATCTAAGAACCTTATATAAACTCGCTATGCTCAAACATATATAAGGCTCTAAGATTTTCTAAAAACACTTCACTAAGACTGATAAAAAAAGTTTTTAAATGTGCTTTCAGTTTTGGCAACATATCCTTACGTATAATTTAAGTTTTCAACACCGAACAAATATAATAAATACCCATAACTTAAATTTAACTTATACGTAGGGGTATATTACCAATGCTGAAGTCACATTTAAATATTTTTTTATTAGTCTTAGCGAAAATTTGATAAAAAATCTTAGGACTTTAGATATGTTTGAGCATAGCGAGTTTATCAAAGTTCTTAGATTTTTGTCAAATTTGAGCCTTAGACTAATTAAAAATATTTAACGTGACAAAGCATGGTAATATACCCCGGAGTATAAGTTAAATTTCGGGCATGGTTATCTATATAGTTCTAGGAATATTTTCCAAGGAATAAAATGTTATTATGAATTTTGTTAATATAGACAATATGATACATATAAAGTAAAATAATATTGTCACAAGAATAAACTTGAAACAAGGAGAAGAGTATGGATTTTTATTCAATATTATTGATTGCAGTGGCTTTATCGTTAGATGCGTTTGGAGTGGCTTTGTGTATAGGATTAAACAGTGGTATAAGAATTAATACTAAGCTTTTATTTGCAACATCTTTTGGATTTTTTCAATTTTTGTTTTCCATAGTTGGAGCATATGCAGGTTTTTTATTTAATACATATATAGCATCAGTTCCTAAGGTTATTGGCGGTGTGCTTATTGCTATTGTAGGAGTAATGATGCTGAAAGAAGGCTTTGAGAATAAAGGGGAATGTCCACTAATAAAACCTGGGATGGTTATAGTATTAGGCGTCTCTGTAAGTATAGATGCCATGGTTATAGGTTTTACAGCACTAAATAATATTACTAGTAATATGGCTATTATTAGAAGTACACTGTTTATAGGAGTAGTAACCTTTATTTTATCAAGTTTTGCTTTTTTTATAGCAAGATATTTAAAGAAGATAACTATAGTAGGTAAATATGCTGATTATATAGGTGGAGTTATACTTATTATATTTGGATTAAAAATGATGTTTTTCTAAAGAAATCTTGGGGTGAAGTAAGTGGAAATTGAACAATATTTAAAGAAAAAACGCATAAAGGTTACAAAAGGTAGAGTAAATATATTAGATATATTATGCAAAGCAGATGATGCAATAAATGTAGAGTATATTTTTAATGAATGTAAGAAGAGAAATATAAATATAGATTTATCTACAGTATATAGATCCTTGGAATTATTTCAAGATAAGGATATTATAAGAAAATTTGATTTAGGTCAAGGTAAATTCAGTTATACTATTAAAAAAGAGGATCATAAGCATGTACTGCAATGCAAACTTTGTCATAGAGAAGTGGAAATAGACTGCCCTATGCAGGAAATCAGGGAGATAATAAAAAATAAAACAGGATTTATATATTTAGAAGATGAATTAGATCTAAAACTAGAAGGAATATGTAACCAATGCAGCAAAGGTGATGATATAGAGCGTGGTGAAACAGAAAAAAATAAAGAATAGAGGTACAACTATTCTTTAAAATTAAAAGTTATCATTATTTAAAGTAACCTGAGCAGGGTATATTTTTCTTACTTTCCATACACCATTATTACTTTTTTCTAAAAATACACTATATGCTACTCTTTTGTGTGGAGTTTTTCTTGTCATTCCGTCTACCTTCACTACAGCCATGATTCCATTAGAGAAAGATAAATTCATGGTACCTATGTTATCCAGTCTGTAGTTATTAAAAAATCCTGTTGTAAAATACCTTTCAACAGCATAATCAATATTTCTACATCTGTTAGTTGTATAACTATATTTTATAACTCCACCTACTAAAAATACAGATAACACAATGATTAATATTTTTTTCATAGTTACCTCCTGTAAAAAATACCCAATTATATAATAACTAAATTTTGTGAAAAAGTAAATACTAAATAAGGAAAAAGGATGGTGTTAAATATGGATTTTTCGTCTTTAGTGCTAATGGAAAGAGATAAGGAGACTAAGCTTATTGTAAGAGAGCTTGGAAGTTATCAAGTTGGAGATGGAGCTAAATACATAACAAAAATGTTTTATGATGGTGATAAGGTAAATATATATTTTGATACTAATAAGGATGTAGAGGAATGGGAATATTCAGCTATATTTGACTTATTTGATTTGGAACAATTCGAAGCTAAGGGATATAAAGTAGAGGACGTTGACGATGAGTATAATCCAACTTGGATAGTTAAGTTTGATTATGACGAAGAATATGAAATCATGAGTAATAAGATAAATGATCTATGTTCATTGATTGATGACACTATGAATAAAGTTTTTGAAGATATTAAAGATAAAGAGGAACAATACAAATAACCTTATAATTATACAAAAATATCTATATAGCTTTTTATAAAAAGCTATATAGATATTTTATTTTTATGCATAATATGGTATGATTTGAAAATAGAAATACATTTAGATTATTGTTGGCAGAGTTTAAAATGTAGGCTTTAAAGATTGAATTTTACTGAGGTGAAAGAATGAAGCTAGAGTTAATAAATAGGGTTAAAGAAGATGATATTCTGGGTAAAAGTATACTGACTGATGAAGGACAGGTTCTATTAAGAGCTGGTGTAAAATTAAATAGTACTTATATAAACAAGCTTAAAGAACTAGGAGTTTTTTATGTATATCTTGAAGATGATAGGTTAGATGATGTAGCTGTTGAGGATGAAAAACTCACTGAACTTAAGCAAGTCACCATGAAAAGCATGTCTAGTATTATTAAAAATGTACATGATTGTAACGGAAAGAAGCTTAAAGAATCCTTAAGTAATGTAGAAGAAATGATAAATTATATAATAACTATTGGGGATGTTAACAAAAGCTTAAATGATATACAAACCTATGACAATTATACTTATGTACATGCACTAGATACTTGTATTATGGCTTCTTTTCTGGGATTGACATTGAAATTAAAGCAGTGGGATTTAAAAGATCTAGGAATTGGGGCGATTTTACACGATATAGGAAAAACCTCTCTTCCTATAGAAATATTAAATAAAGAAGGTCGTTTGACAGATGAAGAATTTGGCGAAATAAAAAGACATACTTTGTATGGTGGGGATATATTAAGAAAAAATATTACAATGCCCGATTCTATAATTAAAGTAGTAGAGCAGCATCATGAAAGAGTTGATGGTAGAGGTTACCCTCACGGTTTGAGTGGAAAACAGATTAATAGGTTTGCTAAAATTGTATGTATATGTGATGTTTATGATGCAGTAAGTAATGATAGATGCTACAGGAAAAAGTTTAGTCCTAATGACGCATATGAGCTTATCCTTGCTGGCAGTGGCAGTAGTTTTGATGAAGGGATAGTTAATGCTTTTAAAAACACCTTTGCTATATATCCACTAGGATGCTGTGTTAAACTTTCAAATGGAGAAGAAGGATATATTATAAGCCAGAATAAAGGCTTTCCAGATAGACCTATAATAAGAGTACTTTATGATAAAATAACAAAAGAACCTATACCTTTTTATGAGATAGATTTATTAAAAAATCCTAGTGTTGTAATAGAAAGTATTGTGTAAAGTTTATAGTGCGGATAGAAATGCGTGCACAGCATACAATATGGTTAAAGCTATTGTATGCTGTGCATTTTTAACGTTGCAGAGTATGGGATAACCATGCCCCAAATTTAACTTATACCACCGGATATATTACCATATTTCGTCACGTTAAATATTTTTAATTAGTCTAAAGCTCTAAGATTTTTTCTCAAATTTTCGCTAAGACTAATAAAAAAATATTTAAATGTGACTTCAATATTGGTAATATATCCCTAAGTATAAGTTGAATTTCAGTCGTATTTATCTATAGGGTTCCAAAGTAGAAACTTAACTTATACGACCGAATATGTTGCCAAACTTCAGCATGTTAAAAACTTTTAATCAGTCTACAGTTCGTGTTTTTGAAAATCTAAGAAACTTTGATAAACTCGTACCTCAAACATATCAAAGCTCCTAAGATTTTCTAAAAACACTTCACTAAGACTGATAAAAAAGTTTTTAAATGTGCTTCAGTTTTGTCAACATATTCCTACGTATAAGTTAAGTTTAGAGCTAGAAACCCTATATAGATAGTTAATTGTAAAACTAAACTTATCTAATTTGTCAGCTTAACGATAAATATTAATATTCTAAATGCATGTTGAATAAAGAAGTGGCAAATTAACATTATAATAAGTTAATTTATAGAGTTAACTATCTATATAATATAAGTTAAAGGAGAATATTTATGGAGAATTATATTAGAAAGCTCATAGAGAAGCTTTGTGAATTATATGGATATAGTGTTGTGGAGTTTGATGATCTGGAGGGGCTTCTAAGTACTTGGGGAGTAGTTAAGAATGTAGAAAATACAATGGAAGTAATATTTTTTTCTGATTTGCAGAACTACAATAAAGTGAATAAGGGTAAATTAGTAGATGCATTAGCTAAGGCTTTTCAATGTGATGATGTGAGACTTGTTCACATTGTAATTGATAGCGAATTAAAGGTTAAAAATACTGAACAGGGAGAATTGTGCTTAAATTACGAAATTAATCCACAGTGTGAATTAATTTTAATCAACAATGTGGATAACAAAATACTTTATTATAGTTCTGGTTTGCAAAATAAGGCACATGAATTAGCAAACTGTATGAATTACATAAAATCAAAAAAAGGCAGTAACAAAAAGTCACAGATGCCAATTATAACATATGGATTAATAGCTGTAAATGTACTAATATATATTTTAACAGCTTATTTATCTGGCAATATTTCTAATAGTGATATAAGAGTACTTGTATTTTTAGGAGCCAAGGTTAACCAGCTTATAGCACAGGGTCAGTATTATAGACTGTTAACTTGCATGTTCCTCCATGGAGGTATAGTGCATATTGCATTAAATATGTATTCCCTATATTCCATAGGGCCCTTAGTTGAAAGTGTTTATGGTAAGTTTAAATACATAATAATATATCTTCTATCTGGAATAGTAGGCTCTTACTTTAGCTATATGTTTTCTAAGAGCATATCCGTAGGAGCATCAGGAGCCATATTTGGATTGCTGGGAGCAACCTTGATATTTGGTTTTAAGATGAAGAATAGAATTGGCAGAGATTTTATAACAAATATATTATCTGTAATAGGAGTTAACTTAATAATAGGATTTTCTATAGCTAATGTGGATAACTTTGGACATTTAGGTGGGCTCTTGGGAGGAATAATTAGCTCTTATTTAATCTTTACATTTTTAAAGTCTTAGACTTGATATAATAATAACTATGCCCGAAATTTAACTTATACGACCAGATATATTACCATGTTTCGTCACGTTAAATATTTTTAATTAGTCTAAAACTCCAATTTGAGAAAAACCTAAGAACTTTGATAAACTCGTACCTCAGTTCGGACCAACTTATCAATTACCATTGATAAGTCGCTCGTTAAAAGCCATTTAGGCTTTTAACCATATCAAAAGTTCTAAGGTTTTCCTCAAATTTTCGCTAAGACTAATAAAAAAATTATTTATGGTATCGAGGAATTGTCATTATATTCTCGGGTATATGTCAAGTTTTAGATTTAGAGCATTATAACACATCACTAGTTTTGTTGCTCAGAAGTTGGGCTATTTTTTTTGCCCAAATTCCTTATATGGTATACTAACAATGCAATTATTGGAATAATGATTGCTACTGGTAAGTGAATATATTTTAGCGTAAATACCTGCCCTATGTATATGTGTTGAGGAAAGTTTTTTGCTATTAGTTGAGAAGTAATTAGTAATATAATACTAAAAGGTATTGCTAAATATTTGGTGTCTTTTAATTTTATAAGCTGAGCAGTACCAAGCATTGCTCCATATAGAAAAAAACTTGCTTTAACAAAACCTACTAGTACTATAATAAATATTACAAATACATCTACTCTGTCAAAAGCTTCCCCTATTCTCATTATACGTAAAGTTTGAAGAAGGGGAAAGAGAGAGGTAGATGCATATTCTACTCCTAGTGTTGCAATAAATATTACAGTGTTTAATGATATGAATATTCCTTCGGCTATAATAGCCAACACTGATGCTTTTCTTACCTTTGATACTTCAACAGTATAGGGGAAAAACATGGTGAATAGTATAGTCTCACCATAGGGAAAAGTGATAATTTTCCAGCTTTTTTTTATAACAAAAACTATTCCATTCTCAAGAACAGGTTTTAAGTTATGAATTTGTAAAGCATCTGGTGTGATAAAAAGAATTAACCATTCCATGATAAAGTAAAAAATCCATAGATATAGTAAAATATGTGCCGCCCTACACATGTTTTCCAAACCAAGATACACACCATAGCCAATTACTGAAGTAATCATTATTGAAATTATAATAGGAGGCATTTTGGGCATTATAGCAACTAACATAAGTTCTTGGAAATCTCTTAATATCCTTGCGGATATGTAGGCAAAATAAATAATATATATTACACTGAGTATGTTTCCTATAAATTTCCCAAAAATCTTAGGCATATATGTAACAATGCTATCCTGTGGGTACTTATTCCATAGACTTGTATATATAACTTGTAATATAATTGCTGGAAATATATAAATAAGCACTGCAAGCCATACATCCTGCTTTGCCTCAGGAGCAAGGAAGAAAAGTAAGGCACTACCTAAAGGCACTAGTATAATAGAAGAAAACAGTTGATGAGCAGATATTTTTATTTTCATAATAATCATTCCTTCGGAATTTACATATTTTTACTGTGGTTTCATTGGTTTTGAAATAATTCCTGGTCTTTTAACAGTAGAGTCTACTTTTATTTCAACGTTAATATGAGGGAAAAGGTAGTTCCAATCTTTTTTTATCTTCTTCCAAAAAATTGGATACTCTCTATGAATTACACCTCCAAAATCAAACATGTCTATATTAAGCTTCTTTTGTGCTGCATATAAAGCCAACTTAACTTCCTTTTCTATGGCCTGGTCCTGAAGCTTACTTAACTCATCCATTATTTTTGGATTTTTCATAGGATCTAATGTATCTGACATCTCAAGGATATTACTTTGAGATTTTATGTTTATCTGTATTGTCACAGTATCACCTGTTACTATTGGCTTTACTTCACTTTTTAATTTTAATATATCGAAGGTAATTACCTTATTATCCTGTAAATATGCTGTTATAGTACCACCTTTAACCTTACCTTTTATCCACTGCATACCTCGTGTTTCATACATATTTAAGAAGCCTATGAGTTTATCTTTTTTAAATACAGCAGTACCTGCCATTTTAAATGTGGCATCTAGAGTGTGATTTTTTGCTAGTTCAATAACTCCTATTATAGGCGTTCCAGTATCACTTACTAAAGCATTAGCAAAATTGATTCTTGACACTATAGGTGTAAAACCTCTGGTTGACTGCAGCCTTACCAAGTTTTCAATTGTATTGGTAGGATTTTTCTCATCAGTATTTACAGCTGTTATTATATCTGAAGCTTTACCTTTTGTTACGAAGATTGGATGATCTGGTCTTGTTTCATAGTTTCTTAATGAAGCATCAATGTACAGTGATAAGCCAGATTCAGCTAGTTCTTTACCTACAACTACGTATTTGGTATGACCAAAAAACAAACTTCTACCCTGCTCTATAGACATATGATCCACAGCATTCTGGGGAGTATCACCTGTAGCACTAAATACTACTACTTCTGAGGAACCTTGCTGTCCTTGTGTCTTTTTAGTCCTACCTCCGCCAGAAGATTCCTTTTGTGGATTTAATATCTGAGCTGTGAAAACGTATTTCCCTTCTGGTGTTAAATCAAATCCTATGGCTAATACTACAGCTAATATATTAAGTTCACGTTTTTCTTCTCTACAGCTTGTAATAGAAATAGCAACAATAATTGTCATGAAAATTGAAATAAATTTTTTCATAAGCTACTCCTTATTTTTCTTTTGTCCTATAGCTTTTTTATCCCCTTCTTTTATTGATTTAATATGAGAACTTTCTTTTCTTCGTATAGATTCTTTTCCGGTAATAAACCAAGACCTTCGAAGTTTAGTCCAAAGGGGACGTCTAATAACTATATTTGGTAATTCATTTGGAACAATTGGTGCTAATGGCTCCATATATGGAATACCAAAAGAACGTATAGATATAAGTTTCATACACAGAATTACTATACCGCAGAGTAAGCCTAATAGACCTGTAAATCCTCCAAGGAATAAGAATATAAATCTAGGAAATATAATTGCTGTAGACATATCAGTAGATGGTACAGCAAAGGAGGATATGCCTGTAGTAGCTACTACAATTACCATGGGTGTACTAACAAGACCAGCCTGCACTGCTGACTCGCCTAATACCAATGCTCCAACTACACTTATTGCCTGACCTACAGCTCTTGGCATTCTAACACCAGCTTCTCTCAATATTTCATATACCGTTAACATTAAAAAACATTCAACAAAAGCTGGATAGGGTACATCAGCACGAGCTTTCATAAAACTAACTAATAAAGGCGTCGGAATGACTTCTTGATGAAAGGTTGTTATTGCTAAAAAAAACCCTGGTAGCGTAAGAGATAAAACGAAAGATAAATATCTAATAATACGATTTATACTACCTGCAATGAATTTTAAATAAGAATCTTCAGTAGTTTCCATAAATTCTGCAAAAATAGCAGGAACAGTTATGACTACAGGAGTTCCGTTTGTTATAATTGCAATACGACCTTCTAATAGCTTAGTGGCTACCACATCTGGTCTTTCTGTTGAGTATATAGTAGGGAAATTAGATATAGGTTCATCTTCTATGTATTCTTTTATATAATTAGCTTCTAATACTCCGTCTATATCGATTTTATTTAATCTTTCCTTTAATTTATTTATTATTTTTTCATTAGCTATATTGGAAAGATACGCAATGTTAACATCTGTTTTTGTTTCTCTTCCCATTATAAATAATTCAAATTTTAAATTAGGGCTTTTAATTATCTTTCTTATAAGTACTCTATTAGTAGATATAGACTCTGTAAAGCCTTCTCTAGGTCCACGAACAACACTTTCAACCACGGGCTCCTCAACACTTCTACCGGGAGGATTAGTAATATTAATTACCATTGCTTCATTTATTCCATCTATAAATAAAATAAGTTTTCCACTTAATATTGAATCTACAACTTTAATTATATCCATATATATATCTGCATCTCTTATTCCAAGCAGGTACTTACAATATTCCTTGCTGCCTGGGCTATAACTAGGATACTCACTCTTACTAGTTAGTTTTTTAATAACAGCTTCTTCAATAGTTGCTGTTTCACACATATTATTAATATATGCAACCATAGCAGTATATTGAGGATTATTTGTAATTTTAACTTCTCTAATGATAAAATCTGAACAGTTCACAAAAATTTTTTCTATATTTTGTTTATTATCCTCTAATACAGGTGAAACTTTAATATTTTCATATTCAGGTGTTTTAATATTCTCTTGTATATTCTTGTTTTTACTATTTTCATCACTTAACGAAAAGATATTTTTAAACATTTAATTCACCTACTCTGAATAATAGTATTTTATAAAATAAACTATTTATTCATGATATAGGATTCTACGGTGGAAATTTAACTTATACTCCAGGATATGTTGCCAAACTTCAGCACGTTAAAAGCTTTCAATTAGTCTAAAGTTCGTGTTGTAGAAAACCTAAGAACCTTTGATAAACTCGCTTTGCTCAAGCAATCTAAGGTTCTAAGGTTTTCTACAACACTTCACTAAGGCTGATAAAAAAGCTTTTAAATGTGCTTCAGTTTTAGCAATATATCCTTACGTATAAGTTAAATTTCACACCAAGTCTTAGATAAAAACAAAGAAGAAGATCTAGTTTTAAACTAGATCTTCTTCATGTAAAGTTTCCTTTTCGATAAGGAGTTTTGTTATGTTTTCTAAGTTATGATTTTCTTTTATAAGCAGTTGTTTAACCTCTTCGTATATGGAGTCAATTAGGTCTTTACATTCTTTAATGACTTCATCTTGATTTAAGTTTAAATCTAGTAACTCCTGCATATTTAATAAGCCTAAGGTGTTACCCATACCATATTGAGTTATCATATTGAATGCAATTTGTGTACTTCGTTGTAAATCGTTATGAGCTCCTGTGGTGATATAATCAGCTCCAAATATAATTTCTTCTGCAGCTCTTCCCCCTAGCAGTACCATTATTCTTTTTCTTAAGTAGTCTTTGTTTTGGAACATTCTGTCCTCAGGTATACTTAGGGTATACCCACCGGCACCCTTTGTGCTAGGTATAATAGTTACCTTTGATACTTTTTCTTCTGGAAGAACCTTTAAAGATACAAGAGCATGTCCTACTTCATGGTAAGCAGTAATTTTCTTGTCTATATCTTTTATATGATCTCTATTTTTCTTTTCATGACCTGCTAAAACTATAGAGAAAGCAGTGTCTAGATGACTATTTTCTATATTAGGGCTATTTTCTTTACATGCAAGTATAGCTGCTTCATTTACCAAACTTTCAAGTTTAGCTCCTGAAAAATAAGAAGTTTTCTGAGCCCATTCTTTTATGCTTATATTTCCCATAGGTTTATTTTTAAAATGTAAATTGATAATTTTCTCTCTTGCAGATATATCAGGTAAATTTACTTCTATATGTCTGTCAAATCTACCAGGTCTTAAAAGTGCAGGATCTAGCATGTCTAATCTGTTAGTAGCAGCCATAACTACAATACCTTCCTTTTCATTAAAGCCTGACATTTCTGTAAGAAGTGCATTTAAAGTTTGATCTCTTTCGTCTGAACCACCAGTACCTCTGCCGCCATCTCTTTTCTTACCTATAGCGTCTATTTCATCAATAAATATAACAGCTTTACCAGTAGAATTATTTCTAGCTTTTTTAAATAACTGTCTTATACGGCTAGCTCCAACCCCTACATATACTTGTATAAAGTCAGAACCAGATACAGCATAGAAAGGAACCCCAGCTTCACCGGCAACTGCTTTAGCTAAAAGAGTTTTACCAGTTCCAGGTTCGCCATAAAATATGACTCCTTTAGGCATTCTTGCACCATAGGATGCATATTTTTCTGGGTTTTTAAGAAAGTCAACAATATCTTGTACACTTTCTTTTGCTTCCTCATTTCCAGCCACATTATCAAAGCCAAGACCTAAGTCTGCAACAGCAGCAGCATCTAGGGCATCAACAGAGCGAATACGTTTAGATGCTATATTAGAAAATTTTACTGACATAACTACAATAGCAATTAGTGACATAAATAAAGTTACCATAGGATATATTTGCTTAGTATCAGAAGGTAGTTGTTCAGATACGGAAACGCCGTCCTTTAACATTATTTCTTTAAAATTATTTGTTCTTGGATTATCTGTTTCGTATTTTTTTCCATCATTTAATTTAACTACTATCTTAGGCGCACTAGTAATATATACTGTAGAAACCTTCTTGTTTGAAACATCTTTTAGGAAAAGTACATATGACTTATGAGTTTTTGGAGTTTCAACAAAGTTAAGAAACAATAAAGCAGCAAGAGATAATACTGCAGTAATAACAGGTATCAATATATACTTCTTTTTCATTTTGTTCATTCAATCCCTTACCTTTCTAATTAATCTATCTATTCGTTACCAGTGGTAAGACTCAATTTTACTGAGGTTTTACTTTGTGTGACACAATTGCTATATTTCAATATATTGTAAATAAATATAGACTGTTTATCTGTAATTTAAACTCTATGTTAATGATATTATAATATTTTTACTTTTAAGTCTAATGAAAATCATAAAAATTACTAAAGTAATTTATGGAACAGTTGGAGTAAAGTATACAAGCTTAGCCGTTAATATAGAGCAGGTGGATAGGATATCAGCAATTCGTGCTGTTAAATTTGAAACCTATAAATGGTTGTTGCACAAATTTTAATTTACTGTATACTTTACTTATGATACAGAAGTTAGAAATTTCTAAAAATGACCTATGTATGGATTTAAGTTTCAAACTAGGAACTATATAATTAGATGAGATAATTCAGAGGGGAGAAGGATTTTATGAAGGTTTCGGCTGTTAAGGTGCTTTTAAATGATGAAGATATTTTAAGTATAATAAGTGATTATATAGACATTGAAGGACTTCAAATTGATAACATAGAAATTAATGAGCTTATAACTATTAAAGGCAGTTATAAAAGAAAGATATCAATTCCATTTACAGTTAAGATAGGCCTAGGAAGTATATTAGGTAATGTTATAAATATTAAGATATTTAATATACATGTTTCTAAGATTGGTATATTAAATAGTATTAAGAATTTAGCATTAAAGAAGCTGCTTAAAGATTTCGTAGATTATGGAATAAAAGTTGACAAGGATATTGTTACTGCTAACTTAGATGTTATATCTAAATTTGTACCATATTTTTATTTTAAACTAAAAAGTATAAATGTAATTAGTGGAGCTATAGAAGTTGAAGCAGAGAATCTTATTTATGCGGAGAATAAACTAATGCCTACTAGAAATAAAGAAACAAAGAAGATTGAACCCACTAAACCTAAGGATGAATACACAAAGTTTAGAAAACAAATAGTGGATAAGGTTCCAAATAAATATGATAAATTTATTAAATATGCTATGATTATACCTGACATCACAGCTCTTTTATGGAGGTTGTTTAGAGATAAAAGAGTTAAGGTAAAAGTAAAAATTATGGTAGCAGGGGTAGTAGCATACCTAGCTAGTCCAATTGATGTTCTTCCAGATTTTATACCCTTAGTAGGAAAGATAGATGATTTAGCTATAGCCTTTTTTGCTCTTAATGCTATTATAAATGAAGTGCCAGAGGAAATTATTCTTGAAAATTGGCAGGGAGATGAAAATATTATTCTAATAACGAAAGAAGCGGTTGGTTATATCTCTCAAGTAGTTGGAGCTCAAAATGTTAACAAGTTGATTAAGGTTACTAAAAATATTTTTAAAAAAGGTGAGAAAGATGTTAACAAACACAAGGTAAGTGAAGAAGTAGCTGCCTCAATAGATAAAACTCAGGTATAGTATTCATGCCCGAAATTTAACTTATACTTCAGAATATGCTGCCAAACTTCAGCACGTTAAAAATTTTTTATCAGTCTAAAGCTCGTGTTTTAAGCAGAGAGCCAAAATCTGTGATTTTGTGCGAATCGCTTACTCATCTGACGTAAGGAAGATGAGTTTCATATAAATCTAAGAATCTTTGATAAACTCGTACCTCAAACATATCAAAGCTTCTAAGATTTTCAAAAACACTTCACTAAGACTGATAAAAAAATTTTTAAATGTGTCTTCAGTTTTGGCAACATATTCCTACGTATAAGTTAAATTTAAGTTGCAAGTATCCATAGAATATTTCTTCCTTTAATTTTTTAAGTTTTAGCTTGTTTTCTGATTTACAAATTATAGTATTTTTATTATTATGATATATGAATAAAAAAAGCTTTAAAACATTATGTAGGTTTAGAATAAGGAGATACAAGTAAATGGGAAAGAAAGTTTATGCTATAAAAGAAGGTTTTGATTCTGAAAATAATTGTAAGATAGAAAATAAGATAGTTAACACTTGGGCAGAGTGCTTAAAATATGTGAAGGGTGTTAAGGGTGCAAAATACAAAAGCTTTGAAGATATTCGTAGTGCCAACCAATATTTAAGTGAAGGCAGTAAGCTATTGAAAAAGGGAGAAGATAGCTACCCGGAGGATTGTTTACATATTTACGTTGATGGAAGTTATAATATTAACACTGAAAAGTATTCTTATGGGGTAGTGGCTGTTAGAAATAATGTAGTTGAATATATTGATGCATCTTCAGCAAAGGATAATTCTCAAAAAAATATAAGGCAGATAGCAGGTGAGTTAGAGGGAGCTGTAAAAGCAGTACAATATGCTTTAAGTAAAGAGGATAAAAAAGTAGTTATATTTCATGACTATGAAGGCATTTGTCATCATGCTACAGGATTCTGGGAACGAAGAGAAGAATCTTCTGCAGAGTATTATAAGAAAATGAATGAGTTAATGAGTTCTGGTATTGAAGTTATTTTTGTGAAGGTAGACAGCCACACAGGTGACTTCTTTAATGAGCTTGTCGATGAAAAATGTAAAGAGAATTTATCGGTACAATCAGATAAGGTTGTAGAGAAATGGTTGCTTACTAATACTTTAAATGTAGCTAATGAGGATGTAAAGCAAGAAATTGTAAAAATAGCTCCTAAAGGAGAGAAAAACATAATTGTTATTAACTCTAATAATGAAGAAAATAAGGAAAAAATTAAAACATATGGGTTTAAAGAGGTTATCAATGAATATAGAAAAAATCCAGAAGCAGCTAAAAGCTTAATAGGTAATTTAAGTGATGAAGGAAAAACAGATTTTATTATTTATCTATTAGACTATGTTAGATAAATACAAGAAAGAGTATCTATATAGATACTCTTTGTTATTTTTTTTGAGAGTGATACATTATAAAACAATAATAGTTTATTGTTTTTCAATAAAAATATATTGAAAAGTAAAAAAACATATGATATCATTAAAGTGCCAATAAAATATAAGGAGTGATTCTATGAAATATTATGGAAAAGGATCTATGGCAGCATTAGTAGAGATAATTTTAAATTGTACACTGGTTATAGGAGTAGCTGCTACTGGTTTAATTTTTTATAATACTCTTTTTAATATGAAGCAAAATATCGCAATGGGAAAGAAAACTTTAGTAATTTTATTGCTAGCAGTAGGTATAATTTGTGTATTTCTAATAGTTTTAGAATTAAGAAAGGTTATGAATACATTGGTTAACGCTAATCCTTTTGTAACGGCTAATATAAAGTCTTTAAAGAGAATTTCTGTGGAGTGCTTTATCATTGCTGGGTGTTATTTGATAAATTTTCTATTTGGTTCTAATTTTAAAGAATTTCAATTTATTTATGTTGATTCACGGGGAATTCATACGGATATGGAGTTTATAATATTTATTTTTGCAGGATGCTTTATAGCCATACTTTCAAAGGTGTTTCAACAGGCTGTGCAGTACAAAGAAGAAAGTGATTTTACTATATAGGGAAAGGGAGAAACTAATGGCTATAATTGTTAATTTAGATGTAATGATGGCTAAACGAAAAATATCTCTTCAGGAGCTGGCTGAGAAGGTTGGTATTACTAATGCAAATCTTTCAATATTAAAAAATAATAAAGCTAAAGCCATAAGGTTTTCAACTCTTGAGGCTATTTGTAAGGAGCTTGATTGTCAACCAGGAGATATTTTGGAGTATTCAGAGGGATAGGAGAAGAGTTATGGAGAAAAGAGAAAGTATAGTTGAAAACAAAATAATGATACTTGGATTTATATTATTTTCAATAATGGCAGGAATATTATTTTCATTATTCTTTTTTGATTATGTGGGTATATCCCATTCAATATTTGTAGTTTATCTTATTGCAGGCTACTTTTTGTTTTATGGACGTAAAAATAAAAGTTTCATGGGATACTTTTTGTTAACTATTAGCTTAGCTTTGTCTATTAGCTATTCAATATTCACTAATCCTATATTTAGAATATTAAATATTATAGTAGTTCCAATAAGTTTATTTTCCGGTTTTTTATTACTTACTTATTCAAATATTACACTGGAATTAATAAAGTTTACTAGTTTTTTTTCTAATAGAGTTATCATAAATTCCTTTATCACATCTTTAAAATTACCTAGATTTGTAATAGATTTGGTGAAATATGGTAAAAAGCAAGAAGACTCTTCTGCTTATAAGTCCATAGCACTTGGATTAGGTATATCTGTACCGGTAGTTATTTTCTTATGCATTTTTTTAGCGGAAGCAGACGGAATGTTTAGTTACTACTTATCTAACTTAACTGATTGTTTAAGATTTGTAAATATTAATATTGCAATGTATAAGCTGGTGTGGACTATTCTTATTACCTTTTTTATTTTCGGTGTTTATTGGGGCCTTTCTTATGAGTCTAATAATGATGATGGTAGGATTCATTCAAAGAGAACTTTTGAGCCAATAACAGTTACCACTGTACTTATAATTGTTAGTGTTCTTTATATGGTATTTACAAAGATTCAGCTTTCTTACCTTTATGGTAATAAGGAATTGCCTTTGGGATTTACTCACGCAGAATATGCTAGAAGTGGATTTTTTCAGTTAGTGTTTTTGATAGTTTTAAATTTAATGATGATTACTATTCTTAAGTTAAAGACTAAAACTACAGGAAAAAAACAGAACTTAACTCTGCATATTTTATATACTGTTATAACAGTACTTACTTTCAATATGGCATTCTCAGCACTATATAAGATGAATTTATATATAGCTGCCTTTGGTTATACAAGATTAAGACTTTTGGTTCAAATATTTACATTGTTTTTATTTTTAGTATTGTTTCTTCTTATTCTTTTTATATGGAAAGAAATTAATTTATTTAAACCTATAACCTTTGCTGCAGTACTAATTTATGTAGCATTAAATTTCTTTAATATTGATAACTACATTGTGCAACGAAATATAGATATGTATCCAACAATAAGTAGGTTTGACGAGGCTTATTTAAGTATGTTATCTCTTGATGCTAATTCAGCCATGAAAAGAGCAATAGCAGAGCATAAGATATCTACAGATGTATATAGCAATTGGTTAAATAACAATAAGAATAAGCAGGAACATTGGTATGAGTATAATTATTATTCTTCTAGTGTTAATAAGTAAATAGATATTAAATGACTATCATAAATTTATGATAGTCATTTAATAAGGATTATAATAGTTTATTTCCAAATATCTTTTAGAGTCCAATAAGTAAATTCTTCTATTTGTACATCTCCATTTTTAGTAAACAGTTCAATACCTAGCCTATGTTCTTTAGGATAAATACGACTTGTCATGGTTGCTTCACCGTCATTTGCAAATACTTCAATAGAGGATCTATCCAAAAATACATGTAATGAAAGCTGTCCATGTTCCTCAAGTATTGTATTTCTAATTCCGTCTTTATCCTTACCACATTTGGAGCAATCAAGTGTTAGCTTTTGATTATTTAAGTGGTAAGTTAACATGGTCTCTTCTTGGTTAGCACCACGAACCTTTAATCCTATAGATTGAGCATTACAATGATTAAGACTGAATACAACTTTCATTTCTACTAGATCATCTGTCAACTCTACTATATAGCTTTCAGATATAGATTTATTTACACACTCCTTGTGCTCTGATTGACGCAACAAGGTTAATTCATCAACAGGATTCATTAAAATTTTGTTATTAGTTCCTAGTGTTATTACACGTGGTAGGGTTAACGCTCCACACCATCCATCTTCTTTTGTTGGCATGTCTGATTCCCACATATCCATCCAGCCAATACCGATACGACGGCCTTTATCATCTAAAAATGTTTGTACGGCATAAAAATCATGTCCATTATCCAATTCAGTAAAGGAACCATGTATAAATTGGTTTGTTTCGTAATCATACTCACCAACTAAATAACCAGTTTGGAATAGGTTAGGATATAGGTCATCCTTTTTCTCTATACCTTGAGGTGAGAACATCAACACATATTTCCCATCTAATTCAAAGAAGTCTGGGCATTCCCACATATATCCTAGGGTGCCGTCGCTTTGTGCCAAAACTCCAACATATTCCCATTTACGCAAATCTGCAGAAGTGTATAAAATTACTCTTCCAACATTTTCTTTTGAGGAATTCCCTAAAATCATATACCACTTATCTTCATGCTTCCATACCTTTGGATCACGAAAATGGTGAACACTATCAGCTGGCGGTTCAGCAATAACAGGGTTTTCTCCTACCTTTTCAAAAGTTATGCCATCCTTGCTGATAGCAATATTTTGATTTTCATAAAAAAGATTATTTTCTTTGTCTGTATAATGATGTCCTGTATAAATTAAAGTTAGTTCACCATTGTTATCAACAGCACTTCCTGAAAAACATCCATCTTTATCACAGGGATCTCCTGGAGCTAAAGCAATTGGACAGTGCTGCCAATGAATAAGATCCTTACTTTTAACATGTCCCCAATGCATGGGTCCCCAATTCTCATCATATGGATGATGTTGATAAAACACATGATATTCCCCTTTATATTGGATTAATCCATTAGGATCATTTATCCAGTTAGCTGGTGCCATAATGTGGTAGCCTAATCGATAACGATTATTCATCTTTTTACTTGCTTTTACTAATGCCTCTTCAGCTTGTTTAAGTTTATTTGATGTTAACATTATTTTCCCTCCAATACAATTTTTCTTTGTGTTTCTACATTGTTAGAAACATCTTCTTTTTTGTGTGAATTTAATAAGGTGAAAATTGAAACTATTGTAAAAAATAAAACTATGATTCCCATTATAATATAGGTATGACGAAAACCTATATTATCATACAATCTGCCTGCAATGGGTGAAAGAATAGATGCACCAATTTGAGAGGCAAATTGAAATCCAACTAGATATAACACAGAAGACAGACGTGTATCGAAATTTGCTGCTAAATATTTAAAAATAGCAATTAGCATAATGGGTAATTCTAGTGCATGGATTAATTTCATGCATGAAATTCCAATTGGTCCAACAACGAGACCTGAACCAACAATTCGGAAAGCCATTAAAACTCCTGCTAAAATCAATCCTTTTTTCGAACCAATCTTATTTACAACAAACGGTGCAAGAAACATCATTCCAGCCTCCAGAAATACCTGGAAGGAGTTAAGATATCCAAATACTTGATTTCCTAAAGCTTTTGTTGGGAATAAAGAAGAATAATAAAGTGGGAATTGCTGATCATAAACACTATAGAAACATGTCACCCCGATGACATATAGCATAAAAAACCAGAACTCCTTCAAAAGAAAAAGTTTCCCTACGTCTTTTAATTTAACAGACTCTGCTCTCTCCATCTCTTGGTCTGTCATTTCAACTGATACAGAAATGATAATTGCAACTAATAGGATTGCTGAAACAGATGCGATCCAAAAGTTAATATTAGGGTTGATATTAAATAGTTGTCCTGCGAAAAATGTAGCAGCTGCCCAGCCTAAAGAGCCCCACATTCTTGATTTTCCATATTCAAAATTATATCTACGGCTGATCTTTTCAATATAGGATTCGATGGCCCCTACACCAGCCAAAAAGGCTGTTCCTAAATAGATTCCCCCAACTACTGTACCTAAAAGCACATTATATTTTAACAATGGTCCATATATATAGATAAAGAATGGTCCTACAAATAAAAGTAACAAACTGATGAACAATAATATATTTTTCTTTAAACCAATTTTGTCAGAAATGTACCCATATAATGGTTGCATACACAAAGCAAAGATAGCGTTTACAGAAAAGATAACACCTGTAGCTGCTCCGCTTAAGTTAATCTCTTGTCCTAACCAAATAGAAAATAAAGAATAACTAGATGACCAAGTGAAAAAGAAAAAGAAAAAATATGCACTTAATTTCCAATATATGCCTTTTGAGTTTAACATCTTAATTTCCCCCTATTAATTCAATTTACCTGAAAAGCTTTTCAAGTAAATTATATATCAACCGTTTTCATATGTCAACCCGTTTCATAAAAAATAAAAAACGCTGCATAAAGGCAGTGTTTTACGTGGTTTTTCCTTCTAAAAGTTTCACAGGAAGGCAGGTTTTAAGTGATAAGTCATTAAACTCTCCGTCTATTTCTTTTAATAGAATGTCAATGGCTGTTTTAGCAATTAAATCAATTGGCTGCTGGATAGTGGTCAATTCCGGCAGTAATATTTGACATGTTTCGGTTCCGTCGTAACCGATAACCTTTATGTCTCCAGGTATACTTTTTCCACGCTTTTTTGCTTCAGCTATGAAGGAAGCCGCAAATAAATCATTACTGGCAAATACACCATCTACCTCCGGGCACTCATCTAAAATTCTATTTGCTACTTCCTGCTGATTTTGACGATCAAATACATTATGAATTTCATATGTAATTGGAAGTCTGTTCTGATTCCCCATCACATCCTCATAGGCTTTTCTTCTTAATTTCGCCGGGGTTTCTAGTTCAATGGATCCATTTATATGAATAATGTTTTTACATCCTTTCGACAGTAACAGTTCTGTGGCTATTTTGCCTCCAGCATAATTATCAGAACTTACTACAGGAATGCTTTCTGACAGATTACGATCAATAGCTACAACAGCTAGATTTTGCTTATGATAGTCCAGGATACCTTGGTTATGGGTACCAACAATAATTCCATCTACTTGATTACGCATAAGCATTTCTAAATATTTTTCTTCCTTATCAATACGATTTAAGCTGTTGCAAAGTAGTATTTTATAACCTAAGGAATTGCAGATTGTCTCTAGATGAAAGGTAAGCTCACCGAAAAAGGGATTACTTGTTGTAGGTAAGATTACACCTATTAAATTAGTTCGTTTATTGAATAAGGAGCGAGCCACATCGTTTGGAAAATAATTAAGATCTCTCATGGCTTTTTGAACATTTTCTCTTGTTTCTTTGCTTATATAACCACGATTATTTAATACCCGAGAAACCGTTGTTGGTGATACTCCTGCTAGTTTTGCTACATCTTGAATTTTCGGCTTCATTTCATTCTTCTATCCCTTCTCTGTTAAAAAATTAATTTTCCATCTCAAAACGGCTTTTTCCATTTTCAAGTTCTTCTCTCTCGATTAACCGTTCCAATTCTATTTTGTGAGTATTTTGGAGCTATGTCAATATCTTAGACACAAAAAGTCTAACTATTTATGCAATTTTTCTAGCTATATATTCCTTAAAAGCAGAGCTTTTGTACTGGTAGTCTAAATCACTATGAAGTATTAAGGGTTTAGTTGGTTTCTTAATCTGTATAGTGTTTTTAACAGTCTGTAGTACTACTGATAAAAAAGTTTCTAAATGTGAAATCAGTTTTGGCAGTATGTTCCTACGTATAAGTTAAATTTAAGCTGTAGTTATCTATAAACTTCTATAAATTTCTTTGTTTAATAATTACAAAACTACATACTCTATATTCGAATAGAATAGTAAAAGGAGAGGATAGAATATGCCTAGGAGGTTTATAACAGGAGCGTTAATAGGAGCAGCAGTAAGTATGCTGTTTGCACCAGAATTAGATAGAAGTACTAGGAGAAGAATAAAAAAAACTACAAGACGTGTAAGAGGTGCAGCAGAAGAGATCTACGATAATGTTAAAAAAGGTTGGTAATATAGAAACTTTGTTAGCTATAGAATTAAATTGCGTACTCTAAATTAAAGTTTTAATTTAAAGTACGCAATTTTTATGTATAAATAAGGTAATACGCAAATATACTTTATATTAAGGTGAATTTATTGAATAAATTTGTAAAAAAATTGTGTAGTAGCACTATTTTGTTAAAAGTTTTTATGGTATCATTAAAAAATATGTTATAATGGTATAGATATATTAAAATTTCTAGTATATTTTAATTTTACACATTAATATATGGATAGTAAAGGAAGAGTGAGTTATGGAAATACTATCTTTAGGGGAAAAGATCAAAAGAAGAAGAAAAGAACTTAACATGACTTTAAAAGATTTAGCAGGGGATAGGATTACACCAGGACAGATAAGCCTTGTTGAGTCAGGAAAGTCTAATCCAAGTATGGATTTGCTGGAGTATTTGGCAAATGCCTTAAGTACTTCTATAGAGTATTTGATGGAATCTGAAGAAACACAAGCAGAAAAAATTTGTACATACTTTGAAAACATAGCTGAATCCTATATAATTAACGAAGATTTAAGTCAAGGTGAACAATATATTGAAAAGTCTTTATATTATGCTGAGAAGTATAACTTAGACTATAGAAAAGCTAAGATTTTATACCTTAGGGGTACTATTTATGTTTCTAAAGGAGAATGTGCTCTTGCACAGCAGTTTTTTCTTTCATCTAATGTAATATTTATAAAGAATAATAATTATGAAGAGACTATAAATACATTTGTGAATTTAGGTAAAATTGCTATGAAGTTGAAGGCATATCATTCTGCTTGCAGCTATTTTCAACAGGCAGAAAATGTTTATAGTGATAATAATATAGGTAATGACTTTTTACTTGGCGAAATATATTACCATATAGCTTGTATATATTTTAAATTAGAGAATACTGAAAAAGCCATAAATTATTCATTTCTTGCAAAGGAAAAATTCAGACAAATGGATAATAAAAAGGAGTATGCAAAAATACTACTGCTTTTATCTGAAGAATTTAATAAGAATGGTGATGTAGATAATGCAATAAAATATTCTAAGAAAACTTTAGCTGTTTATAAAGAAATAAATGATATAACTAATATTGCAAGAATTGAAAGCAGCTTAGGAAAGTTATTTAATGAATTTGATAATTTAGAAGAATCTTTTATGCATTTGAATAAAGCAAAGGAACTAAAGATTAGAATTAAGGATTCAACTTTAGTAGAAACTTTAGTAGATATTTGCGAAAACTATATCAAGCTAAAGGATGTTGAAAATTCTAGAAAAGTTTTAAGTGAAGTCATGGATAACATCAGTGATGGAAGTCATAAGGGATTAATACAATATTATTTGCTTAAATATAGAGTGGACATGCTGGAAGCAAAATTTAAAGAGGCTGAAAATACACTAATAATGGCCTTGAATTTTGTGAAGAATATGGATTATAACAAAGAAGTTGCAGAAATATCTATTATGCTTGGTAAGTTCTATATAGATATAAATAGAGAAAAGGAAGCAGCAAAATATTTGAATGATGGTGTGGAAATATTTAAGAAGATTGGGGTTTTGAAAGAGTCTTAGTATGGATAGGTGATAATTATGGAGATACTTTCTACGGGCGAAAAAATTAAAAGAGCTAGAATATATAAGGGGTATACTTTAAAAGACTTATGTGAAGATAAGATATCTGTTTCAAAAATGAGTTGTATTGAGAATGGAAAGATAAAAGCTGAGGATTCTGTGCTAGACTTTGTAGCAGACAAGCTTCAGCTTGATGCTGAATATTTAAAGCAAGATGTAAAAGCTCAGATACTGGCTAATATTCAAAATATAGAGAATCAAAGATATTTTGCGACATATGAAAAGGAATTAGAGTATAATCTGAAGTTTGCTGAAGAAAACTCATACTATGATGCAGCCTTTAAAATTGTTCATTTATTATTTAATTTTTATTCAGATGAAAATAAACTTGAAAAGATACAGCTTATGCTTTCTAAATACTATGATTACTGGCAAAAATGTTTTTCAGAAGAAAGAGGAGCTATATACTATATGGATATAGCTAAGTTTTTCTATAGTACTAAGGAATTTATACAAGCAGCTAATTACTATAATAATGTGATAGATCTTGCTACAGAAATCAATAATCTTCAATATGTTGCAAGAGCTACTTATAATCAAGCTGCTTGTTATATGATGCTGCAGGATTATGAAAAAGCGTATAATATAGCTCTTAAGTTTATAGAATTAATAGAATATATAGAGGATGATATAAAAAGGGCAGAAGCTTACCATATGTTGGCTATGCTTTCTCTTAGAAAAGATATAAGAAAAGATTTTGAAGATTATGAGAAGAAATCCTATGAATTGTATAAGGATGATTTAGCTCACAAATCTCAAGCTATGTATAATTATGCTGTGGTTATGTTTAGCATAAATCTTAAAGATAAAGCTATAGACTATATAAACAAAGCTTTAGATTGTTATCCTCAGGATGATATAAAAAAATTTGTTAACTTTATGCTTATGAATACTAGTAAGCTTATAGAAAATGATATTCTAAATAAAGCAAGAAATATATGTGATACAGCATTAAACCATGCTATAAATATTGATAATATAGTATTTATTGAAAGAGCTTACTATTACAAGTCTCTTATCTTAGAAAAGGAAGGAAACCTTACCTCCGCGGAAATGTATATGAATTTATCACTAGATGCACTGTTGAAGTTTGCAACAAATAATAAAATACATGCAAGGTATATGGAGATTGGAGCTATGTATCATAGAATGGGAAATGTAGCTGAATCTATAAAGTATTTTAATTTTGCAATACAGTTGCAAAAGAAAATATAAATAACCATGCCCGAAATTTAATTTATACTCCGTGATACATTACCATGTTTCGTCACGTTAAATATTTTTAATTAGTCTAAAGCTCAAATTTGAGAAAAATCTAAGAACTTTGATAAACTCGTACCTCAAACATATCTAAAGTTCTAAGATTTTTTATCAAATTTTCACTAAGACTAATAAAAAAATATTTAAATGTGACTTCAACATTAGTAATGTATCCCTACCTATAAATTAAATTTAAGTTATGGGTATATACATTAAAAAAACAGAACTAATTAAGTTTAGTCTCTGTTTTTTTGTTTATAATTTTTTGCCAAAAAAATATATAAATTATACTTATTTTTGTATATAATAAAATTCAAAGAAATCTAAATATCTTTGTACTATATTCAATAAATTTGCTGTCAAATTTTTATACACATTGGAGGGATTATAATGAATGTTGAAAAGTTAACCATTAAGGTTCAACAGGCTTTAAATGAAGCACAGGCTGTTGCCGTTAGAAACAATCACCAACAGGTAGATACTATTCATTTATTTTCAGCTTTAATGAGTCAAGAGGATGGGCTTATTCCTAATATATTTGGGAAAATGGGAGTGAATATAAAAAGTCTTAATAGTGAAATAGATAAAGTCTTAAGTAGAATGCCAAAGGTTCTAGGGACTGGTGCACAGGCTGCATCAGTTTATGCTACAAGAAGGCTAGAGGATGTGTTTGTAAAGGCTGAAAATACAGCTAATAAGTTTAAGGATTCTTATATTAGTGTGGAACATGTGATGCTTGGTATTATGGATGTAAACGATACTGAGGTATCCAGTATATTAAAGAAATTTGATATTACAAAGAATACATTCTTAAATGTGTTATCTGACATAAGAGGGAATCAAAGGGTTGATACTCAAGACCCAGAGGGTACTTATGAGGCACTAGTTAAGTATGGCAGAAACCTTGTAGAAGATGCAAAAAAACATAAGCTAGATCCTGTTATAGGTAGAGATGAGGAGATTAGAAGGGTTATAAGAATATTGTCAAGAAAAACTAAAAATAACCCTGTACTTATAGGAGAACCGGGAGTTGGAAAAACTGCTATTGTTGAAGGCATGGCAGAGAGAATTGTTAGAGGTGACGTACCAGAAGGCTTAAAAAATAAGATAATATTTTCTTTGGATATGGGAGCTTTAATTGCCGGAGCAAAGTTTAGGGGAGAATTTGAAGAAAGGCTTAAAGCGGTTTTAAAAGAAGTTGAGAGAAGTGAAGGAAGAATTATTTTATTTATAGATGAAATCCACACTATAGTAGGTGCAGGAAAAACAGAAGGCTCTATGGATGCAGGAAATCTTATAAAGCCTATGTTGGCTAGAGGAGAACTGCATTGCATCGGAGCTACAACCTTCGATGAGTATAGAAAATATATAGAAAAGGATAAAGCCTTAGAGAGAAGATTCCAACCAGTAACAGTTGAGGAACCTACTGTAGAGGATTCCATATCTATTTTAAGAGGGTTAAAGGAAAGATTTGAAATATTTCATGGTATAAGAATTCATGATTCAGCTATAGTTGCTGCAGCTAAGCTGTCTGATAGATATATAACTGAAAGATATCTTCCAGATAAGGCTATAGACTTAATAGATGAAGCATGTGCATTAATAAGATCAGAAATAGACAGTATGCCTACAGAAATGGATACTATAAAGAGAAAAATATTTCAGCTGGAAATTGAAAAGGAAGCTCTATCAAAAGAGACAGATACTGCATCTCAAGAAAGATTTAAATTTATTGAGAGAGAGCTTAGTAACTTAAAGGATAAAGACAACGAGTTAACAGCTAAGTACGAAAAAGAAAAAGCTCAAATAACTGAGGTTAGAAATTTAAAAGAAAAGTTAGATGAAGCCCGTGGAAGCCTAGAAAAAGCTGAAAGAGAATATGATTTAAATAAGGTGGCAGAGCTTAGATATGGAGTTATTCCAAAGCTTCAACAACAAATTAATGAAAAAGAAGCTGTATTTAAAGAAAATAATGAAAATGCTATGCTGAAAGAAGAAGTAACAGAAAATGAAATATCTCAAATAGTAGCAAAGTGGACTGGTGTTCCAGTATCAAGACTAATAGAAAGTGAAAAGCAAAAGCTCCTAAGGCTTGAAGATGAATTAGAAAAAAGAGTAATAGGACAAAAAGAAGCTGTTACTGCGGTGTCAAATGCAGTTATTAGAGCTAGAGCGGGAATGAAAGATCCTAGAAGACCTATTGGTTCTTTTATATTCTTAGGTCCAACAGGAGTAGGTAAAACAGAACTTGCTAAGACTTTAGCTAGAAATTTATTTGATAGTGAAGAAAATATAGTAAGAATAGACATGTCCGAGTATATGGAGAAGTATTCTGTATCAAGACTTATAGGAGCTCCTCCAGGATATGTGGGATACGAAGAAGGAGGACAGCTAACTGAAGCTGTAAGAAGAAAACCTTATAGTGTAATACTGTTTGATGAAATAGAAAAAGCCCATGAAGATGTATTTAACATATTTCTTCAAATATTAGATGATGGAAGACTTACAGATAACCAAGGAAAAACTGTAGATTTTAAAAATTGTATTATAATCATGACTTCAAATATAGGAAGCAGCTATCTTTTGGAGAATACAGATAGTAAAGAAATTGAGCATAATATACGTGACAAAGTAATGAGTGAAATGAAGCGTAGATTTAAACCTGAATTTTTAAACAGACTGGATGATATTATATTATTTAAGCCTTTAGCTACAGAGGAAATAAAGTATATAATTGACATATTCCTTGAAGATATAAGAAAAAGACTTAAAGATAGAAACATATCCTTAAATGTTACAGATAAAGCTAAGGAACTTATGGCACGGGAAGGATATGATCCTGTATACGGAGCAAGACCACTTAAACGATATATAGAAAACTCACTGGAAACGTCTATAGCTAAGAAGATTATAAAAGGAGACATATACGAAGGTTGTACCGTGACAGTAGACTCCAATGGCGAGGAAATTGTGATATAGGTTCCAGACTTGAAACTTAACTTATACTCCAGAATATGTTGCCAAACTTCAGCACGTTAAAAACTTTTAATCAGTCTAAAGTTCGTGTTTTAAGCAGAGAGCCAAAATCTGTGATTTTGTGCGAATCGCTTACTCATCTGACGTTAGGAAGATGAGTTTCCTAATAAAATAAGAACCTTCGATAAACTCGATCCGCTCAAACAATCTAAGGTTCTAAGATTTTCTAAAACACTTCACTAAGACTGATAAAAAAGTTTTTAAATGTGCTTCAGTTTTGTCAACATATTCCTACGTATAAGTTAAGTTTAGAGCTAGAAACCCTATAATAGATGTGGAACTTTTATATTTAATTTATGTAGCATAGGATATTACTAGATTCTGCCACCTTTAAATAGTTTATTAGAAAGTCTTAGTCTTAAATTAGTAGAAAAGCTTAGCACTTTGATACTGTTTGAGCCTAAGCGAGTTTATCAAAGTTCTTAGCTTTTCTGCTAATTTGAGGCTTAGACTTTCTTAAACTATTTATCAGTGGCTTAATCTAGTAATATCCTATGTGGAATAAATTAAATTTAAAAGTTCCGTACCTATAAATTATTTTGCTTTTAATCCATTTGCTAACAAATCACAGTACTGATCAATAATCTCCTTTATAGGCTTTTCATATTTTTTATAAGTAATTGCTCCTTGTTGTAATTCTTCAAGGGGTATATTTAATTTCTTAATAATAAAATTTCTTAAAAGTATCAAATTCCTAAACAACCTAAACTCTATAAGATCAATATTGATGTCATTTCTAATTATTCCTTTTTTTTGAAGATCACTAACAATATCCAGCGCAGGTTTTCTGTTTATAAATTCACATTCATCAAGATTTTTGTTGTTTATAGAAGAAAGAATAAAATTACTATAATTAAAATATATAAAATCGAATTCTACTAAACGATATACGATTTTTTTAGGAATATCAATATCCCAAGAATTACTTTGGTATTCATAAAAATCTTTTATATAGTTTAGTTTTTTTTCTAATACGTAATCAATAAGAAATTCATATAGATCGGTTTTATTACTAAAATATCTATAAAAGCTTCCTTTGGCAATTCCTAGTTTTTCAATAATCCTATTTAAAGAAGCCGAATTATAATCGTTGGTAGAGAACTCTTCAACGCATATTTCTATAATTTCTTCTTGTCTTTCCTTTGGCAAATTAAAGAAAGTTTTATTGGGCAAAAGTAACACCTCCATTTAGTGATGTTTTACACAAGAATTATAACTACAAATGTAAGAATTAATCAAGTGCTAAATTAAGTTTAATGGATAAACTAAGAGGGGAACATTAGAAATCTTCCTTAATATAGGCTAAGTTTCACGAGTTAAGCTCTATATTTTAGGAAAATTATATATTGACAGTAACTTATGAAAATGATACTGTAATTAAAAGAGACTAAGTGGTCGCAACTATGTAGTCGCGGATATTAATTTATAAATTGGGAGGATTAATATGAGAAATAAAATGTTGCTTATTTGTTCATTATTTTTAAGTGTTGCTATGTTAAGTGGATGTAGTGGAAGAGATGATGCCAATAAGTCTAATACTAAAACTTATCCAGTAAAAACTTTAGAAGTTAAAAATGAAAGCTACCCTATTTCTTTGGAATATCAGGGAATAACAGGAGGCAGTGAAGTAAGAAAGCTTTCTTTTAAAAGTTCTGCAAAAATTTCAAAAATATATGTTTCTAAAGGTCAGCATGTAAAAAAAGGAGATAACCTAGTGGAGCTTGATAAAAGTGATTTAAACTTTGCAATGCAGGCTGCTAAGTCTCAAATGGATGCAGCCTCTGCACAATATAATAAAGCAGTAAATGGTGCCCAGGCTGAAGATATAAATAAAGCTGAGATAGCAGTGAAAAATGCACAAAATAACTATAATTACTATAAAGATTTATATGATAAAAATGTTAAATTATATGAAACAGGAGCAGTTGCAAAACAACAGGTTGATAGTGCTAAACTTCAAGTAGATAGTAGTGAGAGTGCTTTAAACAGTGCAAAGCAGAGTCTACAACAGCTTCAAAATGGATCTAGAGAAGAAGATAAACAAGCTCTTCTAGCTCAATTAAATACAGCAAAAGCTGACTATGATTCAAAAGTTAACTTAGTTCAAGATGCTTCGTTGATTGCAGATACTGATGGTTATGTGGTAGACGTACTTTGTAAAGAAGGTGAAATACAGGCTGCTGGCAATCCTGTTATTTTACTAAGAAGTGAAAATCAAGTTATTACTGTAGGATTGTCAGATGATGATGTGAAAAAAGTACAGGTGGGAACAAAGGCAACAGTTAAAGTTGATGATACTGCAGCTGATGGAGAAATTATAAACATAATTCAAATGGCAGATAAGCAATCAGGAACCTACAGTGCGGAAATTAAGCTTTTAACTCCAATAGATAACAGCAAATTTTACATAGGAGAAATTGTAAAAGTTTATATTAATGTAGGAGAAAAAAGTTCTATATGGATTCCTATCAGCAGTATTTTAAATGATGGAGAAGATTATGTTTATGTAGTAGAAAGTGGACATGCTGTTAGAAAAAATATAACTTTAGGAGATTCTCATGAAGATAAGGTTTCGGTAGAAGGTTTAAAAGCTGAAGATAAGCTTGTTATTGAAGGTATGAAGAATATAAAAGCTGGCTACCAAGTTGTTGTAAAGTAAAGGAGAATTTATTATGGGATTAATTAAAGCTGCTATAAAAAATAAAAAAATAGTACTATTTTTAGTAGTAATAGCCATTATAAGTGGTTTCTATTGTTACTATATTATTCCTAAACAAGAAAGTCCAGATGTTTCATCTCCTGCAGCTATGATTACTACGATTTATCCTGGGGCTTCTTCAAGTGATATAGAAAAGCTGATTACAAAAAAAATTGAAGAAAAGGTTGAAGAAATAGACGGTTATGACTATGTAGAATCATACTCAAAAAATAGTGCTTCTATAGTTATTGTTTATTTAAACAATGATGCAGATAAAGATAAAGCTTGGAGGGACTTAAGAGATAAAATAAGGGATTTAAAATCGGATCTTCCAGAGGGTTGTGAAGATAGTGAAATAAATACCAATCTTACAGAAACAGCTGGTATGCTTATAAGTATATCAGGTAAAAATTATTCTTATGAACAACTGGGAACCTATGCAGATGATATAAAGAAAGAGTTAAGTAATGTTAGTGGTATTTCCAGATTTGATATAAAAGGAAAACAGGATAAACAAGTAAAAGTAGAAGTTCAGTGGGATAAAATAAATAAATACAGTATTTCTATAGCAGATGTATGTAGTGTACTTAAGGCTCAAAATATAGATATTCCTTCAGGGTCTTTAAATTTAAGTACTGGGAAAATTAAAGTAAAAACACCAGGTACTTTTACGTCACTACAAGATATACAAAATACTATTGTAGGAGTTTCCACTAGTACTGGAGAAACAGTAAAAATCAAAGATATAGCAAAAGTATATATGGATTATGATGATGATGCCAATTACAAGTTTAGTGATAATGGAACTAATGCAGTTTTAATAGCAGGTTACTTTCAAGATAACAAAAATATAGTTTTAATAGGTAATGATGTAAAAGAAAAACTAGATACTATAAAAAAACAGCTGCCAAAGGATTTAACAATAGATGAAGTTACCTTCCAGCCTAAAGATGTAAGTCAATCGGTTTCATTCTTTATGAAGAATCTTAGAGAAGGTGTAATTCTTGTAGTTATAACTGTTCTTTTGGGCATGGGCTTTAGAAATGCCATGGTAGTATCTGCAGTTATTCCTATATCCATAGCAATGTCTTTTCTTGTGATGTATGTGCTTGGAATTAAAGTAGAACAGATGTCTACTACAGCACTTATTATAGCTCTTGGAATACTAGTAGATGATGCTATTGTAATAGGAGATGTTATACAGGTAGGAATTGATGAGGGGATGAGCGGAGATGATGCCGCCTTTAATGGAATAAAGAAGTTATTTGTACCAGTTTTTACTTCTACCTTAATTATTGTAGGTGCTTTTTCTCCACTTTTAACAATACCTGGAGCTGTTGGAGAATTTTTAAAAACCTTGCCTCAAGTAGTAATGATATGCGTGACATGCTCTTATCTGTCAGCATTAATTGTGACTCCAGCAATGTCTTCCTTAGCTTTTAGAAAGAGTAAGAGTACTAGTAAAGAAAGTAAAATTCGCAAAATGTTTCACAAACTTTTGGATTACGGACTTAAACATAAAAAAACTGTTGTTATGGCAGCTGTAGGCGTTTTTGTAGTATCCATGGTTATGATGAAAAGTCTAGGAATGCAATTTTTCCCTCATGCAGATAAAAATATAATTTATATTGATATTTCTAATGAAAAAGTTGAAGATATAGATAGTACCGCTAAATTGGTAGAGAAGGTAGAAGAAGTATTAAAAGGACAAAAAGAAGTCATTGGTTACACATCAGCCATAGGGAGTGGTATGCCTAAATTTTATATTACTTTACCTCCAGTGGCTGCTTCAAAAGACACCGCTCAAGTTATGGTAAAAGTAGATATAGATAAAACTAAAAAATTTAAAACTAGAGAACAATTAGGTGAGTATCTACAAAGTTTATTAGATAGTAAAATTTCTGGAGGCACAGCTACAGTAAAACTTTTAGAACAAGCGCAACCATTAGGAGCACCTATACGTTTAAGACTTACTGGTGATGATTTAGATAAAATTTATGCTGCTTCAGAAAAAATACAGCAGCAGTTAAAAAACATACCGGGTACCTTAAATGTAAGAGATGATGCTGAAAAAAAGACTTATGAATATGAGGTAAACATAGATGATACAAAAGCATCACAACTTGGATTATTGAAATCTGATGTACTAAAACAGATAAATATTGCATTAAAGGGTTATACTAGCTCTGTATATAGAAAAAATGGTAGTGAATATGATATTGTAGTTAAAACTAATATTTCCTCGGTAAAGGATTTGCAAAATTTACAAATCAAATCAAGTGTTACTAATAACAAGGTGATTTTATCCCAAATAGCATCTGTTAATCTTAATTCAGAATTAGATCAAATAAAACATTATAAAAAAGATAAAACAATAACTGTATTTAGCGACATAAAAACAGGATATAATTCAGTAGATATTGAAAATGCATTAAGTGAAAAAATAAATAAAATGGATTTAAATGGTGTTAATGTCCTTTATGATGGAGAAAAGTACCAAATACAAAAAAACTTTACCAGCCTTGCAGTAGCTGGAGCACTTACCATAATAATAATTTATGTACTTTTATTTATTCAATTTAAATCCTTTGTACAGCCACTTATAATAATGTGCTCACTACCATTATCATTAATGGGAGTGGTAATTGGACTTCTTATATTTAGAATGCCTTTATCATTAACTGCTGTAATGGGAATAATAAGTTTGATTGGAGTGGTCATAAGAAATGCAATCTTGCTTATAGAATATATAATTGATGCTAGAAAAGAAGGACTTTCTATTGATGAGGCTTGCTTATATGCTGTAAGCCAAAGATTTAGACCAATAATATTAAGTTCAACAGCAACTATTACAGGACTTATACCTCTTGCCTTTTCTAAAAGTGCATTATTTGGTCCAATGTCTGTAACCATAATGTTTGGACTTTTAACAGCAACTTTCCTTACATTTATAGTTGTTCCAGTAATATATTCTTTAGTTAATACTAAGTTAGAACAAAGGTTAAAAGTAGAGTTATAAATTATAATTAGATATATATACCTACATTAGATTGTATTTACTATAATTATTTACAGAATAAAGGTTACCATATATGTTAGATGAGTGGTTCATGAGGATATATGAATCTAACATAACAAAAGAAGGTGTTTATATGAAGAAATTTTCATCTGCTTTATGTGTAGCTTTTGTTTCTGTATTATTTTTTTTGTTTCAATTTTTTAGTTATATATATTACCAACAGGATGTTTCCTGCTTTAGTACAACAAGTATTACTAAAGAATCTACGAAGTGTGATTTAAAGTATGAACAGTTACATAGTAAAGAAGTATTTTTAACCTTCGATGATGGACCCTGCGTGAATAACACAAATAAAATATTGAAAATATTAAATGAAAACAATGTAAAGGCAACTTTTTTTGTGGTAGGAATGAAGGGGGAAGAAAATCCTGAAATATTAAAAAACTTAAGTGATTCTGGCATGAGTATAGGAATACATACTTATTGTCATGATTATAAAAAAATGTATAAAAACTTAGATGAGTATCTTAAAGACCTTCAGGACTGTAGTAATGTAATAAAAAAAATTACTAAAATAACGCCTATCCCATATATTAGACTACCAGGAGGATCTACTAATCTAGTAGCTAGTCAATCTAATCTAAATAGTATAAAGGTAACACTAGCTCAAAGCGGAATGAAATATGTAGATTGGAATGTGGATTCGGGAGATGGAAATAGCCATAAAATAACTGCGGAAAAGATAAAGGAAAATATAGCAGAACAATGTAGTAATAAGAAATATGCAGTCATTTTAATGCATGATACATATTACAATAACTGTACCGTAGAGGCACTACCATCAGTTATAAAATATCTAAAGGATGAAGGTTTTGTGTTTAGAACCTTTGATGATTTGACTCTTGAGGAAGAAAAGGAAATGATAAGACAGGGGATATTAAATAGAAGTTAGTATAGATAACCATGCCCGAAATTTAACTTACACTACGGTATATATTACCATGTTTTGTCACGTTAAATATTTTTAATTAGTCTAAAGCTCAAATTTAAGCAGAGAGCCAAAATCTATGATTTTATGCGAATCGCTTACTCCTCTGACGAAAGGAAGAGGAGTTTCATAATAATACAAAAGAACATTGATAAACTCGCTGCGCTCAAACATATCTAAAGTTCTAAGGTTTTTCTCAAATTTTCGCTAAGACTAATAAAAAATATTTAAATGTGACTTCAACATTGGTGATATATACCTACGTATAAGTTAAATTTAAGTTATAGGTATTTATAATTTTTTATAAAGTTCAATTAAACATCATAGGGATTAAAACCTCATAGAATGTTTAGTTGAGCTTTGTTCGTTTACAAATAAGGCAGATGTTGTTAAAAGTCATATTTAATGTTAAAATTATGTGGTATTACAAATTAATACATAAGGATATGCTAAATTACAATGAGCCTAATGGTAAATAGTTTTAAAATTATGTTTTAAAATTTTTATTTTTGGGGGTGGTGCATAGAAAAGTAATACTGCAATATCTTAACGAAATTACAATTATAGGGATCTGCAGTGGAAACTTAACTTATACTTCGGAATATATTAAGTTTCAAGTCTAGAACCCTATATTAAAAGGAGAGTAAGAATTTTATATGAAGTTTAATAAGTCAGTTTTTAAGATTAATAAAAGAGTTATAATTATAGCTGTAGTTATAATTGTTGTTATTGGCATGGTGGTATCTTCTTATACAAAAGCAAAAAATAATAAAGCTAAGTTAGTGACAACATCTAAAGTTTCTACAAAGAAAGTAGTACAAACTGTTTCTGTTACTGGAAACATAGAAGCTAAGTATAGAAACACTATAGCATTGAATCCTTCTCAGAAAGTAGTAAAGGTCTTGGTTAACGAAGGGCAGCAGGTAAAAAAAGGAGATATATTAGTTCAACTGGATATATCTGATTATGAAAGTCAATTAGGGAAGGCAAAAATAACTTTAGATGGTGCTCAGTCTACCTTAAAGCAGTTAATGAGTACAGGAGCTGTTGCTGATAAAAGCAATGCTGAGAATTCAGTGGCTCAGGCACAAGCACTTTTAGAAAACTCACAGAGAAATTATGATGATGCTAATAAGAAATTTCAACAAAGTCAAAGTTTAATGAATGCAGGAGCTATATCACAAAACGATTATGATGCTGCAAAGAAAACTCTAGAAGATGTTGCAAGTACATTAAAGTCATCACAGGCGGCTTTAACTAACTCTAAAAATATATTAAATAATATAAACACATCCAGTGCAGATAAAATAACTAATCAAAGAAACCAAGTATCACTAGTTCAAGCGGACATAGATAATTTAAATAAAAAAATAGAAGATAGTAATATAAGAGCTAACACAGATGGAATTGTTGTAAAAATGGATGCTAAAGAAAATCAAACTCCAGGCACTGGTGATATGATTATAATTGATGATACGTCCTTGTTCAAGATTTCTGCAGATATAAGCCAATATGATGCAGTTAAAATTAGTAAAGGACAAAAAGCTAGCATTAAATTAAAGGGATCAGACAAAAAATATACGGGAACTGTTACTGATATAGGACAACTGGCACAAGTTAAGAGTAATGGTACAGATCAGGAGTATAAGGTTAACATTAAAATAACTATGGACAACTCTGATGAGAGCTTAAAGGCGGGATATGAAGCAGATGCAGATATTACATTAAGTGAAAAAGATAAGGTTCTTGCCATAGGTTTTGACAGTATAAAAGAAGAAAAGGCTAATGCAAAAAAGTACGTTTATACTGTAAGTAAAGATAACAAAGTCTCTAAAAAATATATACAAACAGGGCTTGAAACGGATTATGATGTAGAGGTAACATCTGGGTTAAGTGAAGGTGACAGATATATAGCTAATCCTCCGGAAACTCTCCATGAAGGAGATAAGGTTTCTGATGCAGGAGGGGTGAAAAAGTGATAATTAAGCTTGAAGACCTTGTTAAAGTATATGATACTGGTGCCATTCAGCTGAAAGCGCTTAAAGGAATCAATCTTTCAATTGAAGAGAAGGAATATGTTGCTATAATGGGTGCTTCTGGTTCAGGAAAATCTACTTTAATGAATGTATTAGGCTGTTTAGACAAGCTGACAGAGGGTAAATATTATTTAGATGGAGTAGATGTTTCTTCTCTAGATGACAATAGTTTAGCTGCCATACGAAATAAAAAAATAGGCTTTGTATTTCAGGCATTTAATCTTCTTCCTAAGCTTACGGCTATAGCAAATGTGGAGCTTCCTATGATGTATGCAGGAATATCTAAATCGGAAAGAGAGCTAAGAGCTAAGGTAGCCCTTGATAAAGTAGGTCTTTCAGATAGAATGTATCACAAACCTAATGAACTTTCAGGTGGACAAAAGCAGAGAGTAGCTATTGCTAGGGCATTGGTAAATGAACCGGCCATAATATTAGCTGACGAACCAACGGGTAATTTAGATAGTTCCTCTAGTGAAGAAATTATGGAAATATTTCAAAGCTTAAATGATGATGGAGTAACTATAGTTATGGTTACTCATGAACCTGATATAGCAATGCATACAAAGAGAGCTATAGTATTTAAGGATGGAAATATAATATCAGATGATACTGTAAGAGATAGAATTGTTATTGGAGGGCATAAATTATGAATATAACAGAAAGCTTTCAATCTGCCTTTCAGAGTATAAGAGCAAATAAATTAAGGTCTTTTCTTACTATGCTTGGAATAATAATAGGTATATCCTCTGTAATTACTATAGTTTCTATAGGAGATGGAGCTAAGCAATATATAACGGGGGAATTTGCAAGCATAGGAACTAATTTAATAAATCTACAAATGAATTCAACTAATGATAACATAGAGAAAAGAGACTACTACACCATAGATGATGTTAACCTTATAAAGGATAAAATACCAGAAGCCACAGAGGTAATTCCAATTCTCAGAAGTATGGGATCTTTAAAAACAGAAAATAAATCTAAACGTATGAGTGTAGCTGCCACTAATGCTGATGCTGAAAAAGTGGATACTGTAAAAATTGTAAAAGGAAGATATATAAATGACCATGATGTAGATACGAAAAAGAATGTGGCAGTTATAGATAACAAAACTGCTATTAAGCTCTTTGGTGATGTAGATGCAGTAGGACAAAGAGCAAAGTTAAATATACAAGATAAGAATATTTATGTAAGCATTATAGGTGTATTTGAAGATAATAGTGGTAATTTAGGCATAGGAGCGTTAGATAATATGCCTGGTTCTATGATAATTCCTATAACTATAGCAGATAGAGTATTTCAAAATACAAATTTAAGTGGCTTAACTGTAATGCTTTCAGATATGAGTCATGCTGATCAAATAAGCAACAAAATTATAAGATTAATTGAGAATAAGCACCAAAATCAGAATAGTAATAAATATATGGCACAACAAGGATTTAAGGAGCTGGATATCATAAATAAAATACTTACTACCTTAACTATGATACTAGGAGCTATTGCTGCTATATCCTTAGCTGTTGGAGGAATAGGTGTTATGAATATAATGCTTGTATCTGTAACAGAAAGAACCAGAGAAATAGGAATCAGAAAAGCTATAGGTGCCAAAACCAGCGATATAAGACTGCAGTTTTTAATGGAATCTGTAATTCTTTGTTTAATAGGGGGAACTATAGGAACTATAATTGGTATATCTTCAGGTAAATTAATTAGTTCTATAGTTCATGTACATGTACCTGTATCTATAAAAGTAATACTTTTAGCTTTTGGATTTTCATCAGCAGTGGGAATTTTCTTCGGATTATATCCTGCAAGCAAAGCAGCAAAGCTGGATCCAATTGAAGCTTTAAGATATGAATAAGATATAGATAACCATGCCCGAAATTTAACTTATACGACCGGATATATTGCCATGTTTCGTCACGTTAAATATTTTTGATTAGTCTAAAGCTCCAATTTAAGCAGAGAGCCAAAATCTGTGATTTTGTGCGAATCGCTTACTCATCTGACGAAAGGAAGATGAGTTTCATAATAATATCTAAGAACTTTGATAAACTCGCTATGCTCAAACACATCTAAAGTTCTAAGATTTTTCTCGAATTCTCGCTAAGACTAATACAAAAATATTTAAATGTGACTTCAACATTGGCAATATATCCCTACGTATAAGTTAAATTTTAAGTCTTGATCATCATAAAAGGGAGGAATAATTTTATGAATATTGAAGAAAACCAAGCAAATTTAACTATTGAGAAAAAGCTTATTTACTTTTTCAAGAAACCGTCAGTACTATTCAGTGAGTTTATAGAAAAGCCTAAATACTTGTGGAATATGCTTATAATCATTATAGTTTCTATAGCTTACACAATTATGAAGACAACAGTTTCTATGGATCTTATACAGAAGTCAGTTACAGATATGTTTAAAAAGTCTTCTCCAAATGCGTCTCCAGAAATTATACAGAAAGCTATAGATCTTCAAACATCCATACCTGTACAAATTGGATCTGTAGTAATAACTACTATTTTTATTATTTATATAACAGCTTTAATTTATATGGCATTGACTAGGCTTTTTGGTTGCAAGATAAGATATAAGCAGCTTGTGTCCATATATTGCTTGAGTTATTTACCTATAACTATTGGCCAAGTTTTAAAGTGGATATATATGAATATTACTAATAAGCCCTTAGGGGTGAACTCTCTGATTAACCCTAGTGTATTAAATGCATTTCTAGATGTATTTGATATATTTAATATATGGCAAATAGTGTTGTTAACTATAGGGATATCAGTAGTTGGAAAAATCACAAAGAAAAGAAGCTTTGCTATTGTTATAATTTTATTTTTACTTAGCACTATTATATCTTTAGCTCTTTTTGCTAAAAATCTAAAATAGTTTTGTATTACAGATAAACATGCCCGAAATTTAACTTATACTCCAGAATATGCTGCCAAACTTCGGCACGTTAAAAAGTTTTTAAATGTGCCTTCAGTTTTGGCAGCATATTCCTACGTATAAGTTAAATTTGAGTTGTAGTTATCTATATAAGGTTCTATAATAAAAATTGTAATACAATCTTATCAGGGAAGAGTATCATATTTTTGTCATTTAAATGGTAAATATGATACTCTTTATATTTTTGTTTTGCAATAAATGAAAATATAAAGAGTATGAAATGTATTGATTAGAAATAAAGTTCTGGTTAGACTATTGTAATTGTTTTCGTGGGGTCGTTGTAATATAATATTTATATAAGAAAAACAGTAATTGATACATTTGTAAATAAAATATTATACAAATATACTAATTGGTTTTATATATGTCAACGAATATTTTTTATCTGGAGTAAACGTTTAATGTAAAGTTTATGTATTAAATATTGATACATTTATTGAAATGAATATTGCTATATATAATATTAAAGATATTGTTCCATACATTCTACTAAAACTTAGGTTGAACTAAAAACTCCATCTAAATTAAATTTGACTTTATCCAATGACAAGGAGGTATTATATATAGAATAAATGAGTATGTTTTGATATAGCTAGTTAACATGGGGGGATATTAATGAAGAGAATAGATAAAATTTATTGTTATCTTGAAGATAACACAAAAAAGCTTTCAAAAGAAGAGTTGCTGAAGGACATAGGTTTTACGTCTGTTAAAATAGCAGATGATCTAGGTATGTTAAGAAATAATGTGAGTAAAGAGCTTAATGAGCTTTTAAGATTAGGTAAAATAATAAAAATAACAGCAAGACCTGTTAGGTTTTTGCATAGGACAGCTGTAGAAGAGATATTAGACTTTGCGTTGGAGGGTGAAATTGTAGAAGTAAGAAGTATTAATGATATTATTCTAGATAAGGAGGAGAAAGAACCTTTTAAGTTGTTAATAGGGGCGGAAAAGAGCTTAAAGAATCAAATAGAACAAGCAAAAGCTGCAATATTATATCCTCCAGGGGGGCTAAATACACTAATTGTTGGTCAAACAGGGGTAGGAAAAACCTTATTTGCCAAGATGATGTATAACTACGGTAAATTTGTAAATAGGTTTTCGGATAAATCAGCATTTATTGTTTTTAATTGTGCAGACTATTACAATAACTCTCAGTTATTACTAGCTCATATCTTTGGTCATATAAAGGGTGCTTTTACTGGGGCAGACTCTGAAAAGTCAGGATTGGTGGAAAAGGCTAATGGAGGTATCCTGTTTCTAGATGAGATACATAGATTACCTCCAGAAGGACAGGAAATGATATTTTATTTCATGGACACAGGAGAATATAATAAGCTGGGAGAAACGGAAAGAACAAGAAAAGCCAATGTACTTATAATAGGAGCAACTACAGAAGATAGTGATTCCTACATGTTAAAGACCTTTATGAGAAGAATACCAATAACAATAAATATACCATCACTACAAGAAAGGACGAACGAAGAAAAGGTAGAGATAATAAGACATTTATTTTTAAATGAAGCACATAGAGTAAACAAGCCTATAAAAGCCTCTGCAGAAGTTGTTAAAGCTTTAATAGGTAGTGCTACCTATGGAAATATTGGCCAGTTAAAATCTAATATTCAACTTACCTGCGCTAAAGGTTTCTTAGATAGTATAAACAATAATAAGGATTATATAGAGTTGGATTTTAAAACTTTATCTCCTAATATAAAAGATGGTTTTTTTGAAATTGGAAGAGATAGAAGGGAGTTTCAACAGTTAGATATTATTTTAAATACACCTTTACTAATAACTCCTGATGGTTACAAAGTTATTATGGAAGGGGGAGATTCTTATGAGCCTCCTTTTAATCTATATAAAATTATAGAGGATAAGTTGAGTTTATTAAAGGAAGAAGGTATGGATAATGATTATATCAATAAGTTTATTACTACGGATGTAAATATTCATATAAAAAGCTTCTATAATAAATTTAGTAAAAATAAGGAGAATAAGGATAGAATTCTAAAAATTGTAGATAAAGAGACTTTAGAATTTGCAGAACGAGTAAAAGTCTTGGCAGAGACAGAGTTAAATAGAAAGTACAGTGATAGATTCGTATATGCCTTAAGTCTTCATCTCAGTGCTTTTTTTAAAAGGATAAAAGAGAAAAAATATGATGATAGAAAGGCATATGATACGGTAAATAGCAATGATGAAGAATACAGCGTTGCATTAAAAATTAGGGGGCTAATAAGTAAAGAATTCAATATAGCTGTGCCTGAAGTAGAGGTAAGCTATATTGCTATACTTTTAAAATCCGTAGAGGAGGATAAGAACGGAGATGTTGGAATTATAGTGGCAGCTCATGGAAATTCTACGGCAAGCAGTATGGTTAACGTTGTAAAAAGCCTATTAGGAAATAGTAACATATGTGCTGTTGATATGCCTCTTCATGTAAGTCCTAAAGAAATATTAGAAGTTGTTATAGATAAAGTAAAGGAGATGGATAGTGGCAAGGGTGTCCTATTACTTGTAGACATGGGTTCCTTAGTGAAATTTGAACCTACTATAATTGAGAGAACCGGTATTCAAGTTAAAAGTATTGATATGGTATCAACTCCTCTAATACTAGAAGCTGCAAGGAAATCTAGTATTTTAGATATGAACCTTGAAGATATATATAATTCACTAAAGGATTTTAAAGGATATAATAACTATTTAAATGAAAAAAGGTATATAGGTGACAAAGTTATTGTCACAATATGTGCTTCAGGAAAAGGTACTGCAGAAAAGTTAAAAGAAATAGTAGAAAAAATAGTATTTGATTTAACTGGAGAAAATATAAAAATTGTACCTGTAGGAATAAGGGAAATGGATAAAAAGATAAAAGAACTTCAGAAAAGGCATAATGTTTTAGTAGCTATAGGAATAAAGAAGCCTGCTGAGAATATACCTTTTATTTCACTTGAAAAGCTTATGGATGTTAACGGGGAAAAGATGTTAAGAGAACTGTTAGTTAACAATAATTTAACTATAATAAATGATGATAAAGGTATTGTTATAAAAGACTTATGTGAAGATAGTCTAAAAGAGTTTCTTACCTACTTAAATCCTCACAAGATAATAGAATTACTGATACAGTTTGTGGAGAAATTAGAAAAAGAGTTAAAGAAGGAGTTAAAGAATAGAACTAGAATAAGTCTTATTAATCACGTAGCTTATGCACTGGAAAGAATGATAACTAATCAGGGATTAAGTTATGCAGAAGATAGAAAAGCTATTGATAAAAATATTATTAATGCAGTAAATAAAGCATGTGAGATTTTCAAAAAATCCTTAAACTTAAATTTAACTGAGGATGAAAAATATTATATTTGTATGATGTTAGAGTAAAAAGTATCAAAAAGTATTAAATTCATAGGGGAGTTGTATCAAGAATATAAACTTTTGTATCAAACTAGTGAACTATAGCTGAAAAACTCTCTTGGATACCCTATAGATACCATGCCCGAAATTTAACTTATACTCCGATAAGTTGAATTTCGGGTATGGGTATTTATATAATAACTAAAAATAAGTGTTAAATGTTTTCATACAAAACTTTGGCACGGGACTTGCTATTAATATTAATGTGAAAACAAATAAGGAGGTGATATTCATGATAGCAGTAATAGTTGGAACTCATGGAGAGTTCTCTAGAGAAATAGTAAACTCATCAGAAATGATATTTGGAAAACAGGATAACTTAAAATATGTGACTTTCAATCCAGGTGAGAGTGCAGATGATCTTGTTGATAAATATAGGTATATGATGGAAGATCTAGATTATGCTGATGGATTAATTTTTATGGTGGATATATTTGGAGGAAGTCCTTATAACGCGGCTAGTAGAATAGCAGTAGATAATGAAAATATGGACATAGTTACAGGTGTAAATTTACCTATGTTACTGGAGGTTTTTGCATCTAGAGACTCATTAAGTCTAGTTGAATTAGTAAACCTGGCAGAAACTGCAGGAAGCAGTGGAATAAAATCATTTAAATCAAACTTTAATGATATTGAGGAGGAATTATAAAATGCAAATTAATTTTGTTAGAATCGATGATAGATTAATACATGGACAAGTGGCAACTGTTTGGGTAAAGGAGTCAAAATGTAACAAGATAATAGCTTGTAGTGATGAAGTTGCACAAGATAAACTAAGAAAGACTTTACTACTTCAAGTTGCTCCAGCAGATATAAAGGCTTATGTTTTACCTATTGATAAGGCTATAGAGGCATATAAAAACCCAAAATATAATGACTTCAAGACAATGTTTTTATTTACCAATCCTACTGATGTTTTAAGAATGGTTGAAGGAGGTGTTGATATCAAGTCTGTAAACGTTGGAGGAATGTGTTATAAAGAAGGAAAAACTCAAATTACTGGTGCAGTATCTGTAGATAGTAAGGATATAGAAGCTTTCAAAAAACTACATGAAAAAGGCATAGAACTAGAAATAAGACAGATTGCAAGCAATCCTAAGATAGACTTAATGGATAAATTGAGTGCTTTAAAAGAATAAATATTTATAGGGGGGAATAGTCAATGAATGGTATTCAAATGGTACTAGTTGTAATTGTTGCCGCTATCTGCGGTATGGGAAGCGTGCTTGACGAAGGTCAAACACATAGACCCTTGATTGCATGTACATTAATAGGCCTAGTTTTAGGTGATCTTCAAACAGGAATTATTTTAGGTGGTACTCTTGAAATGATGGCTTTAGGCTGGATGAACGTAGGAGCAGCTATGGCACCAGATGGAGCTTTGGCCAGTGTAATAGCTACAGTACTAGTAATAGTAGGTAAACAATCTATAGGAGCTGGTATAGCAGTAGCAATACCAATTGCAGCAGCAGGACAAGTACTTACTATATTTGTTAGAACAATAACTGTATTTTTTCAACATCTTGCAGACAAATATGCAGAAGAAGCTAATTTTAGAGGTATAGAAATGTGCCACTTTGTAGCTTTACTATTACAAGGAATTCGTGTAGCTATCCCAGCAGCGTTAGTAGCAGCAGTAGCTGGAACAAGTGTTGTTAACGGAATGCTAGCAGCAATACCTCCTGTAATAACAAGAGGATTACAAATTTCTGGTGGATTCATAGTGGTTGTTGGTTATGCTATGGTAATTAATATGATGGAAGCAAAATATCTAATGCCATTTTTCTTCCTTGGTTTTGTAATAGCAGCATTCTTAAATATTAACCTTGTTGGATTCGGTATAATGGGAACAGTATTTGCTATACTTTATATCCAATTAAATCCAAGGTTTAACCAGACACAAGCTGTAGTCGATGAACTGGATGAATTATAGAAGGGGGTATAAAAATGAGTGAAAAGAAGTTAACTAAAAGTGATATGACAAGTATGTTTGTTCGTTCTTGGTTCTTACTAGGTTCCTTTAACTTTGAAAGAATGCAATCTGTAGGTTTCTGTGTTACATTGATTCCTGCTATAAAGAGATTATATAGCAAAAAAGAAGATCAAAAAGCTGCTTTAAAAAGACATCTAGAATTTTTTAATACACAACCATTCATATCTGCACCTATTATGGGCGTAACAGCAGCTATGGAAGAACAAAAAGCAAATGGTATGCCTATAGATGATGCTTCAATTAGTGGTGTAAAGGTAGGTCTTATGGGTCCACTGGCTGGTGTGGGAGACCCTGTATTCTGGGGAACAATTAGACCGGTTGCTGCAGCATTAGGTGCATCAATAGCAATGGGTGGAAGTATAATAGGTCCATTATTATTTGCAGTAATCTTTAATGTTTTGAGATTAGCAACAAAATGGTATGGCTTAAAGTATGGATATAGCAAAGGAACTGAAATTGTTTCAGATATGGCAGGAAATAGATTACAAAAGTTAACTGAAGGTGCATCGATTTTAGGATTATTTGTAATGGGTGCTTTAGTTTCAAAATGGACTAGCATAAATGTTCCATATGTACTTTCACAATATAAAGGACAAGATGGAAAAATGGTCATTACAACAGTACAAGGTATATTAGATCAATTATTACCAGGATTATTGCCATTATTGTTAACGTTTTTATGTATGAGATTATTAAAGAAGAAAGTAAACCCAATAGTAATTATATTTGCATTATTTGCTGTAGGTATTTTAGGGTACTGGGCAGGAATATTAAAATAGTTTAATCATTATTTTTAAATATATTACAGTATTATTAAAACATGTATAGATTTCTTGAAACCTTTAACACATACTTCAGCACAATGGCTGAAAACTGAGCCAAATTAATACTATAGGATTCTATAAGTGATCAAGTTCTTAAATATTTGATTACTTATACAATATAAAAATTTAAATAGGAGGAATGCCTATGGAAAAATAGTAGTTGTAATATAAACAAACACTAGATTTATTTAATTGCTTGTTGTGTATACGTTTATCTAAGGTTTATTATTTCTAGAAACATATATAGATAAAAAATTAGATTACAAAGATAACCTTTATCCCATAACTACTTCTAAGCTTCAGAGGAATAAAAACTTTCCCTGAAGCCAAGAATTATATTTTTATAAAATACGGAGGAGAGAGTATTATGAATTTAAAAACAAAACTTATGACAGCTCTTATTGCAACAACTCTTAGTACAGTGTTATCCGCTGCTACAGTATCTGCAGCTCCTACTTACACAGAAACATACAGACCGCAGTTTCATTTTTCGCCAGGTCAGCATTGGATGAATGACCCCAACGGTATGTTCTACTTGGATGGAGAATATCATCTTTTCTATCAATACTACCCAGATGGCATTACATGGGGACCAATGCACTGGGGACACGCAGTAAGTCCAGATATGGTAAACTGGACAGAGTATCCAATAGCTATGTATCCAGATGATTTAGGAATGATTTTTTCAGGTAGTGCAGTAGTAGACTACAAGAATACGAGCGGACTTGGAATTAACGGACAACCACCTATAATAGCTATGTATACTAGTGCTAGAAGTGAAGACGATCCCAGAGAAGCTGATCCTGCAAAAAGAATCGATGTTCAAGAACAAAGTATTGCATATAGTAACGATAAGGGTAGAACATGGAAAAAGTATGAAGGTAACCCTGTAATACCATCTCCAGGAATAGATGAAGGTTTTGATTTCCGTGATCCAAAGGTAGCTTGGTATGATGAAGGAAACGGAAATGGACATTGGTATATGACTCTTGTTCAACATGATGAAGCAAGAATATATACTTCACCTGACCTTAAAAATTGGACACAAAGTGATGCAGTTTTCAGTGCAACTAATTTAGATATAGTTGAGCCTAATGGTGACTGGGAATGTCCAGATTTATTCCCACTTCAATTAGAAGATGGCACAACAAAGTGGGTAATGGTTATAAGTATTAATCCTGGTGCTAAATATGGATCAGGTACAGTATATATGATTGGTGACTTTGATGGAAAAGACTTTACAAATGTACAAACATTTGAGGATGGGAAGGATTTCCAATACCTTGACAATGGTTCAGATAACTATGCAGGGGTTACTTGGTCAAACATACCTGGCTCAGAAAAGAAAAAGTTGTTTATAGGTTGGATGAGTAACTGGAAATATGCTACAGCAACTCCAACAGATCCAGCAGGAACTTGGAGAAGTGCTATGACAGTTCCAAGAGAATTACAACTTAAAACAATTAATGGAAAAATAAAATTAATAAATAATCCAGTTGCGCAATTAGATAGTATAAAAGCAGCTGGTCAATCTTGGACAAATCAAACAATAACTCCAGGTGGAGCTAACTTGCTTTCAGGAGTAAACAGTAAGCAATACGAAATTAATGCAGAATTTAGAACTGATAACACTACTACTGCTACAGAATTTGGTTTCAAAGTTCGTACAGGTGGTTCACAATATACTAAGGTATACTATGATAAGACAACTTCACAATTAAAAATTGATAGATCAAATTCAGGTGCAAGACCTGGATCCAATGCTGGCGAGTTTGACATTATTCATAATGCAACAGCTACACCAGTTAACAACACAATAAAGATGAAAATATTAGTTGACGCAAGTTCAGTTGAGTTATTTGGAAACGATGGTATAGTTTCTATGACTGATGTTATCTTCCCAGATGATGCAAGCAGAGGAGCTGAACTATATACAGTAGGTGATAATGTTACAGTAAACTCACTTACTTATACTCCTTTTAATTCAGCTACTCCAAAGCAAGCGCCAACATATGTTCAAGGTGCTAAGGAATTAAAGAACCATGATTTTGAAACAGGCGATTTAACTGGTTGGACTATATTAAGTGGCAATGCATTTACTCATTCAGATGTTACAGATTTCACTACAGCACAGGGAGGAAATGAACAAACCTTTGGACAGAATGGAAATTATCACCTATGGGGCTTTAAAAATGGCGGAGACGCACAAACTGGAGTAATCAAATCAGAAAACTTTGTACTAGACAGTGGAAATATGGACTTCCTTCTTTCTGGAGGAAATGATATTAATAATCTTTATGTTGCATTATGCAGAGCTTCAGATGGAGCTGAACTGATAAAGGCAACAGGCGCAAATAGCGAGACTTATGCTAGAACAATATGGGACAGTAGTAGCTTGGCACAATATGTTGGAACTGAGTGTTATATAAAAGTTGTTGATAATTCTACAGGGAGTTTTGGACATATAAATCTAGATGATGTTAACGTGCCTATAAAATCTACTGAAGGTATAGCTAACCACGATTTTGAGTCAGAAGATTTAACAGGGTGGAGATCAGTGAGTGGTACTGCCTTTAAATCCAGTAACGTTACTGCTAAAACAGACTGGTGGAGCGGAACCTATGGACAAAATGGAAGTAAGTTCTTAAGTGGCTATAAAGAAGGACAGGATGTACTTACAGGAGAATTAAGATCTGAGAATTTTGTACTTACTGGTAATGGAAAAATTGATTTATTGGTAGGTGGTGGTAACGATATAAATAATGAATATGTAGCATTATGCAGGGCTTCTGACAATACTGAACTTTTCAAAGCAACAGGAACAAATAACGAAACTATGCAAAGAGTATTCTGGGATGCTTCAACATACCTTGGAACAGAATGTTATATAAAAATTGTAGATAACAATACTGGAAGCTGGGGACACATAAATGTAGATGATGTAAATGTAGGCAGATTTGACAGCAATCTTACTGGTACATGGTCAACAGTAAGTGGTACTTGGACTAATGCTACAGGTGGAAAAATAGGTACAAACGCTGGAGGAGATTCATTCATTCTTAACTCACAAACTGGTTCAGACTTTGTATTAGAAGGAGATATCAAACCTGTAGGCGGAGTTGCAGGGGGATTAATCTTCAGAGCAAATTCAGATGCTACACAATTCTACTGTGCAAATGTAGATACAAGTGGAGTTGTAAAACTATGGCGTTCAGATGGAACTGTATTAGGTACTTATAACACACCAATAAGTGCTAATAACACATATAAGCTTAAGGTAGTAGCTAATGGAAGCAACATTAAGGTATACCTAAATGATGGAGGTACACCAGCAATCAATGTTAACGACGCTACTTATACAAGTGGACAATTTGGAATGAATGTATTTAATGGTGCTTCAGTATTCCAAAATATAAAAGTCAGCACTTTAAATACAAACTTAAAGGGCTTCTATAGTCCATCTGGTACTTGGTCTGATGTAGAAGGCGGTAAACAGGGAGTTATTAGCAATGCTGATGGTTTCCTAATGTCAACTACAGTGGGAACAGATTTCACGTACGAAGGCGACTTGAAAGTAACTGGAACAACCGAAGCTGCAGGACTTGTATTTAGAGCAGATGCAGATGCCACTAAGTTCTATTGTGCAAACATTGATGCAAGCGGAGTAGTTAAGCTTTGGGGCCCTGGTCTAACACCAGTAACGGCTAATGTGGCAATCCAACCTAATACTGTATATCACTTAAAGGTTGTAACCTCAGGTAGCAATATACAAGTATTCTTCAATGGTGAAACTACACCGGTAATCAATATTAATGATTCTAATTATACAAGTGGAAGATTTGGAATTAACGTATGGAACGGTACAGGAGTATTCCAAAATCTTACTAAAAATTAGTTTGTAGGGATTAAAGATACTGAAAAAGCGTGGAACATTTGTCCACGCTTTTCATACCTGCTGAATATTACACAGCATATCTATCTACTAATTCTTTAAATGCACCTTGGTTTTCGTTCATCCATGTGTCAAATTCTATACTAGACTTTTCAACTAGTTGTGCTAGTTCATATAAGAATTCTGGTACTTGAGCTTGTAATATATCAGCGTAGTGTGTACCAAGCTTTGTCTTTTCTATTCCTAAATCTCCACCTACATGTAATTCAAATACCTGTGCTGAAGCATCGTTTACCTTCTTCATTTTACCAGAGAATCCAATTTTACCGATTTCATGAACTCCACAGGAATTTGGACAACCTGATATATATATTGATGGTAGTACATCGCTAGTAAAATTCTTTTCTCTAAAGAATTTAATTGTTTCTCTTAAGGTGCTTTGTCCATCTAATACCCCAACTTGGCAAGTTGGTACACCTATACATGCTACTGACTGCTCTAGCTTAGTTTCTCCACCAACACCTGCTGTAAGCTCAAGTATTTTTTCAGCTTCTTTTCCGTTTAAGTTTCTGATATACATACCTTCAGTCATAGCTAGTCTTACTTCTACATCTTCAATATTCTTAAATTCATTTAACAACATTTCAAGAGTTTCTAGTTTTAGTTGTCCTCCAACTGGGTGGAGGTAAACACTGTATAGACCATCTTGTTTTTGAGCAAATAACCTAGTATTTTTAGAAGCTGTTTTGATTCCTTCTTTATTATAAGTCTTTTGCTCAACTTGGAGTTCTAGGCTTTCAGATTCGATTACTTCCTTTAGATGTTTTTTATAGCAGTTTATGAATTCTTCTTTGCCCATTCTATCAAGTATGTATCTAATACGGGCTTTTGCTTTGTTAGTATAATCGCCTTCAGCCATAAACAGTCTTGTAATAGCTTCGATGTGATATAAAACATCCTTTGGTTCAACTAACTCTTCTATTTGTACTGCAAGTTTAGGATTTCTACCAAGTCCTCCACCAATATATACTTTAAAATATTCCTTGCCATTATCTTTTACTGCTAGGAAGCCTTGGTCTGTAACTGTAGTATGAGAGAAATCTGCTGTACTGCTTGAAAATGCTACCTTAAGCTTTCTTGGTAATTTGTATTCACGAATTTTCTTCATAAAGTGTTCGTTAACTGCTAGTGCATAAGGAGTTACATCAAAAGCTTCATCTGGATCTACTCCTGATAGTGGTGATATAGCAACATTTCTTGGGAAGTTACCACCAGAACCCCTGGTATACATATCCTTTTCTATACCTTCTTTAATTACTTCACAGATTTCATCTATTGATAATCCATGTAATTGTATAGCTTGACGGGTAGTTAAATGTATTCCGCCTAAGTTATATTTTTTTGCAAGATCATAAACTAGCTGTAATTTTTCCCTATTCAAAACGCCTGAAGCTACTCTTAATCTCACCATAAATTCCGTACCACTACGATGAGCATATACTCCCATACCTCCAGAAACACCTTTAAAATCTGCTCTGTTTACTTCTCCATTTAAAAATTTATGACCTAACTCGTTAAAAGCAGGTATTTCATTCAATAAAATTTCTTTAAAATTACTCATTATTATCACTCCTTCTAAATAAGATATTATCATTATCCTTATGTTAATGCTAGTGATGTTATCTGGTATATAAGAAAATTTTGGCGGTACCATTTCGCTATAAACTAAGAAACCAGCTATTTTCAACTGAACAATTAAAAGCAAGTAAATATCAAGGTGCTGTAGATTTATTAAATGAAAGGCAAACAGCATAATATATATTATAAAATAAAGTGATAATTTGATATATTGTAGCAGAGAATAATAAGTAACATATACTTTAATAGGAGATGAGTCTTGTGGAAAACAAACCTTTAGATAACAAGCCGACCAAAGAGTTTAACTCAGAATATCAAATAGTTAATGAAGTTTATGAGAATGAAAATATGGTACTCATTATTGATGAGGATGGAACAGTAAACAGTATAAAATATAAAACAGATGATATTACATAAAGAGCCTTTTGGCTCTTTTTTAGTATTAATAGTAGAAAAATATAAAGGCGAAATTATTAGTGTTTAGGAATAACATTCTACATGTGGTAATTGTAGCTAGTGAGTAAGAGTGTTACAATTAAAGTAACTAATTTAATTGTTGGAGGTTATGATAATGAATAAAGAGAATCTTAGTTTTTTTTACTCGTGGTTCGATGAATATATTAAAGGCTTTTGTTATAATGATCCTAAAATTAATGCTAATATTCTGTATAAGAAAGAACATACCTTTAGAGTATGTGATAATGCCGTAGCCATAAGTAAATCTTTAAATCTTAGTGAGAGAGAACATTTAATAGCTGAAACAATAGGTTTATTCCATGATGTTGGAAGATTTAAACAATTTGCAAAATATAAAACATTTAGAGATACTATATCTGAAGATCATGCTAATCTTGGTATATCAGTTTTACAAAGTAATAATGTATTAAATAATCTAGATGAAAAAGAAAGAGAAGTTATCTATACAGCGATTAAATATCATAATAAATATGCTATACCTGATGATATACCTCTGGATTTTATAATATTTTCTAAACTTATACGTGATGCTGATAAACTTGATATATTTGATCTTTTAGTAAATTATTATGAAAATCCATGCAAATATGAAAATGAAGCATTTGAAGATTTTCAAGATAGCCAAGAGTATCAGTTATCTTTTGTTGAAAATATTATTAAAGGTAAAATGGTTCCCTATGATGACGTTAAAACTAAATCTGACATAAAGTTACTGAGAATATCATGGATATATGATATTAATTTTAATCATTCATTAAAGATAATTAAGCACAAAAGGTATATTGAAAGAATTATAGATTTGTTACCAAAAACAGAAGATATAAAAGAAATGTATATACATATAAATGCATATATTGAAAGTAAAATTAACAATTAATCATAATAGAAACATATTATGAAAAACAAAATTAATAATTTAATAAATTTCCATATAGGACTAAAGCAAGCCACCCGTTAGACGGGTGGTTCTTACTATATTTTTAAACTTTTATTTAGCTGCTTCTAGTTTCTCTTCTAGCAATAAACTCCTTAGCCATTAGTTCTAAGCTATCATCTAAGGGCTCCAATTCAATTTCACCATACTTGTTCTTAAGAGCAGTAGATATAAGTCTATCTGCAAATTCTGGATTCTTAGAAAGTAAGGAACCGTGGAAGTATGAGCAAAAACAATTTTTATATATGCAGCCTTCTTTTCCGTCTTCTCCATTGTTTCCATATCCTTTAATTACTTTTCCAAGAGGTTTTAGGTTCCCAATATAGGTTCTGCCTGAGTGGTTTTCAAAACCTACATAGGTTTCATTGAATTCCTCGTTATATATTACAGTGTTCCCAATAAACCTTGTGTCTCCGCCCTCAGAATATATATCGAGAATACCAAGACCTTCTAGCTTTTCCCCATCAGGAGTTGTATAGTATTTTCCCAGTAGCTGATAGCCACCACATATGCACAAAAATACCTTTTCGTTTTCTATAAATTCAGTTATTCCCTGCTTTTTATTTTGGCTGAAATCCTCTGAGACTATAGACTGCTCGTAATCCTGACCACCGCCAAAAAAGGCTATATCGTATTTAGAAGAATCAAAAGGGTCACCAAGAGATATATCGTGTATGTTAACCTGTATACCCCTTTGTTCAGCTCTATATTTTAATATTAATATGTTTCCTAAATCTCCATATACATTCAATAAATCAGGATATAGATGACATATATTGAGTTCCACGTTAAGCACACTCCTTTATAACAATTACCATAAGTTTTTTATATACCCTCTACTATTTAAAAACTTTCTCAAATTTATCATAGCAGTGTAAGTGGCAAGTATGTAAACTGTGTCATGTTTACAAGTTTTTATTTCATCTAATAATTTTACATAGTGTTCGCACAACACAAATTTATCAGTAGGCAATCCTGCAATTTTAAGTCTTACGGCCATATCGTATAGTCTTATTCCTGAAATCATAATTTTATCTATATTTACAGAAGATAACTTTTCGAATTTAACATCCCATATCCAAGATACATCTCTACCATCAGCATAGTTGTCATTAAGAAGCACAACTAGATTAAAAATCTTTCTGTCAAGAGTTAAAGTATTTATAGCTTGATCATAACCAGCAGGGTTTTTAACTAATATTATCTTTACTTCCTTACCTTCAATGTTGATGTTTTCTTGTCTACCGAAGCTGCTTTGTTGATGTTCAAGAGAAGTATGTATAACAGAGTTTTCTATTCCACAAATTTTAGCCACAGAATATGCACATAAAGCATTATATATATTATAAGTTCCTGGCTGATTAATATAGTATTCGTCTCCATTTATAGTTACGATAGAGCCTTCTGGAGTTTGTTCTTTTATTTCTTCTACAGCGTAGTCTAGATCCGGACGTTTATACCCACAGTTTTCGCAATAAAAGTCACCTAAATGGTTATAGGTAAGATAATTGTACTTATATGGGCTCTTGCATTTTTTACAAAACTTTGCATCTGCATTAGGATCAATAACCGTATTTTTGTCTAATGAACAACTAAAGCCGTAATACACAGTTCTATTTGGAAGATTTAAATCTCCCAAAAGAGATTCATCACCATTTAACACTAAGTTAGCTAGGGGTACCTTTTCAATTCCTTGGAGTATCTTCTTTAAAGTAGTATAGACCTCACCATATCTATCTAACTGATCCCTAAATAAATTTGTAACAGTGATTACCTCAGGAGTTATATACTCAGTGAAAAGTTGTACATTTGCTTCATCACATTCAATAACAGCATACTTTGTAGAAGAACACTTGCTGAAGGAAAAGTTTTCTACAAAACAAGCAATTATACCTGGAAGCATATTAGCTCCTGTACTGTTAGTTATTACACATTTTTTATCATCCTTAAGCATATTATATATCATACTTGTAGTTGTAGTTTTTCCATTTGTACCTGTTATAAGAATAACTTTATAATCTTTACAAACAGTTTTTAATATATCTTTATCTAATTTTAAAGCAATTTTTCCTGGAAAGTTGCTCCCACCCTTAAATAAAATCTTAGATAACTTTAACACCGTCTTTGAAATCACAATACTAAAAAAAGACTTTATGTTAATTTTTCACACCACCTTTTATGTAGTTAAGTATCTCATATAGAGTAAATTTATATCAGGTAGTTTATGAATGCAGGGTTTCAAGACAAACGCTATCTGATGTAAGTTTTACTTTATGTACCTGATAAATATTGATCTAATTAGGAAAACTAGTACTTTGTAATCTTTTTACAGGCAAAGAATCAATACTACGTTGTAGGATAAGTTACTACTTAACTCTTAAATATTATAATACAAATTTAAAGTTTTTACATCAATAATATAAAAAGAGATGCATTATATGCTTCAATATAGGTAAGTCTGCTCAAAATTCAACTCATACCCTGGAATATGATACCAAACTTCGGTATGTTAAAGACCTTTAATCAGTTTTAAGTTCATGTTTTAAGCAGGGAGCAAAATATGTGATTTTATGCAAATCGGTTAAGTAGACATGCAAAAAAAGTGAATGTCATGCACAACATTCACTTTTTTGTAGTTTAATTTAAAGGCAAATGCCAATGCCTATGTATATATATTCTCATTGTTTTGTTACAGTTTTATTACAAATTAATGACAGATTAATGACAGATTAATGACAGATTAACTACAAATTAATTACCAAAATGTTAATACTATTTATAGATACCCATGCCCGAAATTTAACTTATACTCCCGAATATGCTGCGAATTCTTTTTCATGTTAAATACTTTTTTATGAGTCTAAGGTTCGGATTTCAGAAAAGTATTTAAATTTGACGTCAGAATTAGTATCATATTCCTACGTATAAGTTAAATTTAAGTTATGAGTATATAGAGAAATCCACAGTGAGCCTATAATGGATTCTAAGTCTAAAATTGGAATGGTATGTAGATATAATATGAAATGTTATGTTAAAATTATTATTAGTAATTTTAAGTATAATGAGTAAGATATTGAAGTTAGGGAGAGGTTACCGTGTGTGGTTTTTTAGAAAAAGATTTTGATATAGTTGCCCCAGTATCAGGAAAAGTCATAGATTTATCTGAGGTGCCTGATGAGATTTTTGCGCAAAAAATTGCGGGGGATGGGGTGGCGATTAAGCCTTCAGGTGATATTATAGTGGCTCCAGTAGAGGGTACTATATATTTAATTATGGAAAGTAATCATGCCTTCGCAATAACTTTGGATAATGAAATTGAACTATTAGTTCATATTGGTATTGATACAGTGCAATTAGATGGTAAAGGCTTTGAAAGATTGATTGAACCAGGTGCTAAGGTAAAAGTGGGCACTCCAATAATGAAAATTGATACAGAAGCTATCAATGAAGCAGGGTATTCACTTATAACACCAGTACTTATAGCTAACCCTGATATGCTAAAGGCTATTGATTATACTACAGATATAGAAGTTAATGCAGGGGAAACAAAGGTAATTTCTTATAAGATAAAATAGTATGCAGCTATTTGCTATAAATAACCATGTCTGAAATTTAACTTATATAAATGCATTAATGACTTATTTAAAACAAGACTATAATTACTGCTAAGTTAAATAGGAATATGGGATTAATGTATTTATTACTATTTTGATCTTCTTGAAGTTTATTTAGAATATATAGTATACTTAGTTTAATCTTAATAAGGACGTGATTTATCTGAAAAAAGGTTATATTTACTCTATAGTATCAGCTGTTTTATTTGGAACTGCAGGTATATTTGTTAAGATGGCTCATAATACAGGATTAGATTCTGTTGATTTGCTAACTTTTCAATATATAATTGCCGTAACTATTATGTTTGTTTTTGCATTCTTAAAAGACAGAACAAAGCTGTGTGTTAACAAGAAGGAACTAGTTAACTTAGCAGTTCTAGGCATAGTGGGCAACACCTTTATGACAGTGTTTTATTACAAGGCCTTTGAATATCTAAATGTGGCTATGGTGACAATGCTTTTATTTACTTATCCTATAATGGTATTTATTTATTCTGTAATTTTTGAAAAACAGAGGGGTGAAATTAAAAAGGTATTAGCTATGTTAATGGCCTTTTTAGGGTGTATTTTAACACTAAATATTTTCTCGGGAAATATTAATTACTCTTTGAAGGGTATAGTATTTGGGCTGCTTAGCGCTGTATTTTATGCATTTATGAATTTATATTCAGAAAAAAAGCTGCAAACAGTAGACTCACTTTCTATTAATGCTTATTCTACTTTATTTTCTCTTGTAAGTTTAATAATATATAGACAGCCTAAAGTATTGTTAGAAACACATATTAATTTCAATAGTTTAATATACATATTAGCTTTGGCTATATTATGTGAGATAATCCCCCTTACTTTACTATATAAATCTATACAATATATAGGGTCATTAAAGGTATCTGTAATAGGTAATCTGGAGATACCTACATCTATGTTGGTATCCGTTATATTCTTAAAAGAACCTTTGATAATACTTCAAGTCATAGGTGCTGTAATGATAGTATATGCAGTACATGTGATCAGAGCATAAACAGATAAACATCTTGTATCAAAGTAAGTACTTTGGTACAGGGTGTTTGTTTTATCTAACAAATATAAAAGATTCTAAGCTAAACAGACCTTTGTTTCTGTAAATATATAATGCAGCAATAAAGTTTTTTGCTATTTTGTAATTGTATTAGTAAAATAACTATAGATATCCATGCCGGAAATTCAACCTACACCACCGAATATGATGCCAAACTTTGGCACGTTAAAAACTTTTAATCAGTCTAAAGTTTTTAAAAGTGCCATCAGTTTTAGAAACACATTTCTATGTATAAGTTGAATTTAAGCTGTGATTATCTACATAGACGTACAACAAATTATGATTTAGATATGGTAGGTGAATTTATGGAATTAAAAGCAGTTGGAATGAGGAATATAAAGACTGCCATTGCGGTGTCTATATGTGTGGCGCTATCTTATATCTTAAACAGGGAATATATTTTTTATGCAGCTATAGCATCGGTTATATCTATGCAGGGGTCAGTTTATGATTCCTTTAAGGCAGGAAAGAATAGGATGCTTGGAACCATGGTAGGGGCCTTTGTGGGCTTTTTATTTGCCTTAGTCAGCCCAGGAAACATATTTCTTTGTGGCTTAGGAGTAGTCATAGTTATATATATATGCAATATGCTAGGTTGGAAGAACTCAGTAGCTATTTCCTGTATAGTGTTTCTTGTTATAATGTTAAATTTAGAGGATCGAACTCCTGGAGCATATAGCTTAAATAGAATATTTGATACTTTCATAGGAATAATAGTAGCGGTTATGGTTAACTATTTTATATATCCGCCAAAGCATGCGAATAAAGTGTATAATGCAAGTATAGTTGTAGTGGATAAAATATATGAGATTATTAAAGATAAGGTTTGCTTTAATAGAAATATAAATCTAGAAAGTTTGAATAAGGAACTATTAGGATTTGAAAATAAGTTAAATACATATTTAGCTGAATTTAGAGTAAATAAAAAAGATGGACTAAAGGTAGATAGGGTAAGAGAGATACTATACGTGTGCAAGGAAATATATGCTCACCTAAAGATTATTCAATCCTTAGAGCTCCAATATAGTTTAAACAAAGAGAATTGTGAGAGAATGATACAGTTATTTAATTGTGAGCTTAATTATATAGAAAATAAAAATGATGTTAGTATAGTATATAATTATCATGTTGATAAAGTGTTGGATAATCTATATAAACTAAAGATGTTAAAAGAAAATTAATGAATAATTCTTAACACTCATGTAATACTTTGTTCATAACTTATTTATTGTGTAAAGTATAGCCGTAATAGTATAATAGTAATTGTTGTAAAATTTAATTAAGGGAGCGAGTGGAATTTATGGAGATTATAATACTTATAATTAAAGCCGCTATAATTGGTATTGTAGAAGGTATAACTGAATTTTTACCTATTTCATCTACAGGACATATGATTATAGTAGGAAACTTAATTAATTTTCAAGCCCCTGCATATTCAAAACAGTATGTAGATATGTTTGAGGTTGTAATACAATTAGGTGCCATATTAGCTATTGTGGTTTTATACTGGCAGAAAATAAAGGATTCTTTAATGAATCTTTCGCCGGAGAAGTGGGGATTTAAACTATGGCTGAATATATTAGTAGCTTTTATACCATCTGCTGTTATAGGTCTTTTACTACATAAAACCATAGAGGAAAAACTATTTAATACAGTAACAGTTTCTATTGCATTAATTTTTGGTGGAATTCTAATGATTTTCATGGAAAAAAAATATAGAAAAGGAAATGCTACTAAAAGAATAGAAGATGTAAATATGGTACAAGCATTCAAGATAGGATGTTTTCAATGTCTTGCTTTATGGCCTGGTATGTCAAGATCTGCATCAACTATTATGGGAGCTTGGGTAAGTGGTTTAAATAACTTTGCTGCTGCTGAATTCTCATTTTTCTTAGCATTGCCTACCATGGTTGCGGCATCAGGACTTTCACTTATAAAAACAAAAATAAGCATGAACAGTTCTGAAATTATAGCATTAGTTGTGGGTTTTGTGGTTTCTTTTATAGTAGCTTTAGTGGTAGTTGAAAAATTTATAAGTTTCTTAAAGAAAAAGCCTATGAAAGTTTTTGCTATATATAGAATTTTTGTAGGAATAATAATACTTGTACTGGCTTTCACTAAAGTTATATCTGTTTAATGTACATTCAAGCTATATCTAGAAAAGTATAAAATTGTATATATTAATAAGTTAACACTCTAACAAAATAATGTTTGTTGGAGTGTTTTTTACCTATTCTAAAGATAGTAGAATGAAAATAATAAAGCTAACTGCCACTAATGCCCTGGATTAGTTTAACTAAAAAAATAGGTAGGGTTAAAATCTTATCTATTTTAAGTATCACTTTATGTTGATTTGTTATGTAGAGATTAAAGAAAAATAAAAAAGCGAGATTTACATCTCGCTTTTGGTGCTGAAGACCGGAATCGAACCGGTACGGGTTTTAAAGCCCGCAGGATTTTAAGTCCTGTGCGTCTGCCAGTTCCGCCACTCCAGCATGGTTACTAAGTAACAACATGTTTTATTATAAGGCATATCGCTAATATTGTCAACAGTATTTTAAAAAATTATTTTTTATTATAGAGCTGGAACTTTTAAATTTAATTTATTTCATATAGCATATTACTAGATTATGCCACTGATAAATAGTTTAAGTAAGTCTAAGCCTCAAATTAGCAGAAAAGCTAAGGACTTTGATAAACTCGCTTACGCTCAAACAGTATCAAAGTACTAAGCTTTTCTACTAATTTGAGGCCAAGACTTGCTAATAAACCATTTAAAGGTGGCACAATCTAGTAATATGCTATGCTACATAAATTAAATTTAAAAGTTCCGTACCTATGTAGTGTTCATAGTAATATAAGTTATACTGCATATAAAGGATAACCAATAAATGAATGTATTGGAAAATGATAATAGTTATAACTATGATATATAGGAAGAAGTAGAGAAAATTTGAGAGCCTTTTTTATTATTAATAAAAGCATAGATGAAACGTAAACAATATTAAATACATGTGCATAATGTAAATACACTGTAGTATAATTTTAGAACTTTTTATAATACTAATTAACGTAATAAAACACAAAGGAGTAGATAAATATGATAACAGCAGAAGTTGCAATATATCCATTAAAAACTAACGATGCTACAAAGGTAATAAATGATTCCATAAATACATTAAAAGGTACTAATCTTGAGTATAAAGTTAACTCCATGAATACAATACTAAATGGTTCTGAACAAGATGTATTTAATAGTCTTCAGGCTATGTTTACTGTGGCTGAGAAAAGTGGTGGAGAAGTAAATATGGTAGTAACAATAGGGAATGCAAGTAAGTAAAAAATAAGATAAAAATTTTTATTAAAAGGTAGTTCTTTATAAAGAACTACCTTTTAATGTTTTTACTATTATTTTTTAGGGTGTATTTTCGTCCTATAGAAAACATATAAAATCTCTTAAATGAGCTATAAATAAACCTTCATATTGAGTGTTTAATTTTTACGTTAAACACATATATTCAAGCAGTATAAATTATGGTTAATAAAAATAACTAAGGTGTCCATTAGGAACACCTTAGTATTAATTGAAGCTTATATTAAGCTATATTAGTTTTTCTTTTTTTCTTTAGTTGCAGCAGCTTCTTTTGATGCTAAATTAGTATCTTTAACTGCTTCAGCTTTTTCGAAAACATTTATATACATTTGCTTAAGTTCGCTTATTAATGGATATCTTGGGTTAGCTCCTGTACATTGGTCATCGAAAGCTTGTTCAGCCATATCATCTAAGCTAGCATAGAATTTTTCTTTTGTAACTCCAGCTTCGCTTATAGTCATTGGAATATTTACTTTTGCTTTTAATTCATCTATAGCTTTAACTAATAGTTGAACTTTTTCATCATCAGTGTTTCCACCTAATCCAAGGTAGTCAGCAATTTTAGCATATCTAGCCTTAGCATTTGGATATTTATATTGCGCAAATATACCTTGTTTTGTTGGAGCTTCTACAGCGTTGAATTTTATAACTTCGTTTATTAATAATCCGTTAGCAATTCCGTGTGGTATGTGATGTGCAGCTCCTAGTTTATGTGCCATTGAGTGACATACTCCTAAGAATGCATTAGCGAACGCCATACCAGCTATAGATGAAGCATGTGCCATTTTTTCTCTTGCTTCTATATTAGTTGTACCTTCGTTATAAGCTAAAGGTAAATATTCGAATACTAATTTTATTGCTTCTAAAGCTAATCCATTAGTGAATTCTGAAGCAAGGATTGATACGTAAGCTTCTATAGCATGAGTTAATGCGTCTATACCTGATGCAGAAGTTAATCCTCTTGGCATGCCCATCATTAATTCAGCATCAACAATAGCCATATCTGGAGTTAATTCGTAGTCAGCTAGTGGATATTTAGCTCCTGTCTTTTCATCAGTGATAACTGCGAAAGGAGTTACTTCTGAACCAGTACCAGCTGATGTTGCTACTGAAATCATCATAGCCTTAGTACCCATTGTTGGGAATTTATAAATTCTTTTTCTTATGTCCATAAATCTCATAGCTAAGTCTTCGAATTTTACTTCTGGATGTTCATACATTACCCACATAATCTTAGCAGCGTCCATTGCTGAACCACCACCAACTGCTATGATAGTATCTGGGTTGAAGCTTAATAGATCTGCAGCACCTTTTTTAGCTGTAGCTAAAGTTGGGTCAGGTTCTACTTCTGTAAATATCTTGTAGTCAACTCCGATTTCATCAAGAACCTTTGTAACTTTATCGATATATCCTAATTCATAAAGAACTTTATCAGTTACTATGAATGCTTTTTTCTTATTTAAATCTTTTAATTCTGTTAAAGCAACTCCAAGGCTACCATATTTAAAGTAGATTTTTTCTGGAACTCTAAACCAAAGCATATTTTCTCTCCTCTCAGCTACACTCTTAACATTTATTAGATGTTTAGGTCCAACGTTCTCTGATACAGAGTTTCCACCCCATGAACCGCAACCTAATGTTAGAGAAGGAGCTAGTTTAAAGTTATATAAATCTCCGATACCGCCTTGTGCAGCAGGAGTATTGATTAAAGTTCTTCCTGTTTTCATAGCAGCACTGTATTTTTCTATTTTTTCTTTTTCAGTCATTGCATTAATATATAGTGATGATGTATGTCCATATCCGCCAAATTCAACAAGTTTTACAGCTTTTGCAAGTGCATCATCAAAGTTTTTTGTCTTGTACATAGCAAGAATAGGTGATAATTTTTCATGTGAGAATGGTTCTTCAAGTTCAACTGATTCAACTTCTCCAATAAGAACTTTAGCAGTTTCAGGAGCTTGTACTCCAGCTAATTGAGCTATTTTGTAAGCAGATTGACCAACAATTTTAGCATTTAATGCACCATTGATTAGTATTACTTTTCTTACTTTATCTACTTCATCGTTCTTTAGGATATAAGCTCCTCTTAAAGCGAATTCCTTTTTAACTTCTTCGTATATTGAATCTTGTACTAATACTGATTGCTCAGAAGCACAGATAACACCGTTATCGAAAGTCTTTGAAATAAGTACTGAGCTTACTGCCATCTTTATATCAGCAGTTTCATCGATTATAGCTGGTGTATTACCTGCACCAACACCGATTGCTGGCTTACCTGATGAATAAGCAGCCTTAACCATTCCAGGACCACCTGTTGCAAGAGTTATATCAGCTTCTTTCATTACGATTTGTGAAAGTTCAACTGATGGCTCATCTATCCATCCGATTATTCCTTCTGGAGCACCAGCTGCTACTGCTGCATCAAGAACTATTTTAGCTGCAGATATAGTTGCGTTCTTTGCTCTTGGATGTGGTGAGAAAATTATACCGTTTCTAGTTTTTAAAGCTAATAAAGCTTTGAATATTGCAGTTGATGTTGGGTTTGTTGTTGGAACAACAGCAGCAACAACTCCAATTGGTTCAGCAATTTTAGTGATACCAAATGCACCGTCTTTTTCTATAACTCCACAAGTTTTTTCATCTTTATATTTATTGTATATGTATTCTGAAGCAAAATGGTTTTTAACAACTTTATCTTCTACTATTCCCATTCCACTTTCTTCTACAGCTAGTTTAGCAAGTTTTATTCTAGCATTATTTGCTGCTAGTGCTGCTTGTCTAAAAATTTCATCAACTTGTTCTTGAGTATAAGTAGAGTACTTCTTTTGAGCAGCTTTTATTTCGGCTATCTTTTGCGTCAATTCTTCAACATTTGTCACTTTCATAAAATTGGCACCTCTTTCTTTAAACTTTATTTTTTGTAGATATTTTTAGTAGAAGAAAGTTATTTAAGTGGTACTTTAACTTTACAACTACTTTATTTCTTTTCTTAATATTATTATGAAACATTGTTTGTTAAATGTCAATCACACCTTATAAAAAAAATGTCGCATAAAGAAAAATAAAGGTGTAAACGTAAATCATAACGTAGTAATACAGGGAAAATAGTTAAAAAACATAAAAAATCAATTGTTAAAAAAATAACTACTGCATAGTAAATGTTTTTAATAATAGTTATTTTTGGTACTTTGAATTATATCTGTATTTAAAAACGCTTAAAATAAGGATTATAATAATGTAGGTTATGAAATTTAATTTAGATGAATTTTATACAATATTATTAAGTTATTATATTTAAAATGTGCTGTTCTTATTGCACTCTCAAATATGGAAGGATACTTTATCACATGAACACCGGCTCTAGTACTTATATCTTTATATGAAACTACTTAATACTATTATCAGAAAAATATTTTCAGAGTTAGTCACTATATTTGCTGATAACAACCAGTAACTTGTTAAGTAACGGTTATAGACAAATTCATTATAGACGTCAAGGGTTCTATATAACGGTTCTATGATATAGAAGGTTAAGAGTTAACATTGTTATTGTATTTCAAAAGAAACATATCCAAGCGTATCGATGCGTGAAAAAGTAAGAAAAAAATAATAATATGATGATTTATTAATATAAATTCATATAATAATATGTAGTTAGGTTTACAGGGCTAAATTTTGTGATATAATAACACATGTCGTCAAGAACTGGCGAAACTTCTTGATGGAAACTTAATAACAAAGTTAATACAAAAGTGTTGACAGGCTAAGTTAAGTATGGTATTCTTGAAAAGTCGTTGGGAAGACGATAGTTGATCCTTGAAAATTAAACAGAGTGAGATAAGAAAAACTTATCTATATAAATAAACCAGCAATTCTTTTGAGCTACTA